>NZ_JACBAZ010000001.1:600000-900000 GCF_013391475.1 Oceaniferula marina
GATATGGACGGAATCTTCGGCGGAAAAGCCCCCATCATCAACGCACGTGACTACCAGTGGAAAACCTTCACCACCATGCAGCTCAACATGGACGGCTGGGGCGCTAACCCGAAATACCCACAAGCACTCGGCGAACCAGCCACTTCCATCAACCGCTGGTATCTCAAACTCAAAGCCGAACTGATGCCATACACCTATTCCGTCGCACGCGAATCTGTCGACGGCCTCCCAATGGTGCGTGCCATGTTCCTCGACGAGCCCAACCCATACACACTCGGAAGCCAAACCCAGTACCAATTCCTCTACGGCCCCTCCTTCCTCGTCGCCCCAATCTATCAAGCAACACGCTCAGATGAAGAAGGCAACGACATCCGCAACAACATCTACCTACCACAAGGACAGTGGGTCGATTACTTCACTGGTGATGTCTACGCAGGCGGTCGCATCATCAACGAACTCGACAGCCCACTCTGGAAACTGCCCGTCTTCGTCAAGCGTGGCGCCATCATCCCGAAGGCAAACCCGCACAACAGCGTCAAAGACCACGACACCTCGCGCCGCATCTATGAATTCTACCCACACGGCGAGTCCGCCTTCACAGAGTATGATGACGACGGCCGCTCAAATGCCTACATCAACGGCGAAGGCACCTCCACGCAAATCGAATCCAAGCTCGCGGGAGACATTGCATTGATTCGGATCAAGCCAACCCAAGGATCATTCAAGGGATTCAATCCCAACAAATCCACTGAACTTCAAATCAACGTCTCAGCAAAACCAAAAGCCGTCAATGCCAAGGTCAATGCCAAGGAGGTCAAGCTCACTGAGGTCAACTCACTCGAAGAATTGGCCAAAGGCGAAAACGTCTACTTCTACGAGGCAAAACCAAACCTCAACAAGTTCGCTACCAAGAACTCTGAGTTTGCAAAAGTCGAAGTCATCAAGAACCCAATCGTTCACGTTAAGCTAGCTAAGGCCGATACCACAAAAACGGATATCGATGTCCGAATCTCCGGCTTCAACTTTAACTCAGCATCACCACTCCTCGTCAACAAAGGTGAACTCACAACCCCGAAAGCACAACTCACCGACGAAAATACCGGGCCCTACTCACTCACTCCAAGCTGGAAAGAAGTCGAAAATGCCGACTACTATGAAGTCGAGTTCCAAGGAATGCGTTACTCGACCATCAAAACGGCCTCATTCCTTATCGAAGACCTCCAGCCAAAAACCCCCTACGGGCTTAAGGTTCGTGCCGTCAACCTCGACGGGACATCAAGCTGGCAAGACCTCACCGCCATCACCAAGGCCAACCCATACCAGTGGGCAGTCAAGGATGTGGCCGTCAAATCGTCAGTCCCCGACCAAGGGAAGTCGAAAATTGCAAACATGTTCGACCACGATCTCAAGTCAGGCTGGCACACCAAGTGGGGCACCAAGGCCGTCCCATTCGACTTCACCGTCGATCTCCAATCCGTCAACGTGCTCGAGAAGCTCCAATACATCCCGCGTGATGATGCAGGCAACGGCACCATTACCAAAGGCAGCGTCTCTCACAGCATGGACGGACAAACTTGGACTAAGATCGAAGACTTCACTTGGCAGAAAAATAGCGACACCAAGGAAATCGTCTTCGAGAAGCCAATCAAAGCCGCCTACCTTCGCTTCAATATCACCGAAGCCGCTGGCAACTTCGGTTCGAGCAGCGAACTCTTCATCTTCCGTGTCCCTGGATCACCTCGCTACATCCCCGGCGACATCAATGAAGACAACATCATCGATTCTAACGATCTCACCTCATACGATAACTACACCGGTCTTCGCAAAGGCGACTCAGACTTCGATGGCTACATCATCAAAGGTGATGTCAACTTCAATGGCCTGATCGATGCACACGATATCTCACACGTCGCCACCAAGGTCGACGGAGGCATTAACAAGAGCACCGAACACAAACCTCTGGCTGGCTCCATCACCCTCAAGGCCAACAAGAAGGAATACAAAGTTGGCGAGATTGTCGAGATCACGGTTTCAGGTAAGGACCTTGCCTCGGTCAACGCCCTGAGCTTCGCCCTTCCGTACGATGGAACCGAGCTCAACTTCGTAAGCTCCACCCCGGCTAAAAAAGGCGGCATGGCTCAAATGAAAGAGCTCACCAAAGACAGAACCCACACCAACGGAAACAAGGCCCTTTACCCAACCTTCGTCAACCTCGGTGAAGCTCCAAAACTCAATGGCAGCAAGGACCTCTTTGTCATCAAATTCAAAGCCAAGCAAGACTTCACCTACGACCTCAAAGCGATCGACGGCTTCCTCGTCTCCCCAACCCTCGAGTACAAAAAACTCTTCAGCAAATAACAAGCAAAGAAGAACCCCATCATAAAAGGCATTTCTCAAATTCAATGGAATAGCAACTGAAGTCGAACATCATAGAACCGACGAAATGGGCGTTTTACGTCATATCCTTTTTCGCCTTGTTTCTGGTCATATCATTGGTTTCGTCCATCAGTATTTGCGAAATTGATTTAGGTTCCTTTTCCTGAAGGGAGAATATTTCTGATTTGATCAATCTGCTGCTTGAGGTCACCGGCAGCACGCTGATAGCCGTGCTGTTGACAAGTGTTGCAGAAAGCACCCGAAAACGTGAGGAGAAACAGAGCTTCGTTTTCAATCAGTGTGATCGATTCCATAGCTATGACACTTATACTACCCAGCTCAGAGGTAGGAGATTTTAGTCATGGTCGATGACCCACCGCTTACTCTACAGGTTGATGATATCCTTCTGTCATTAAAAATGCTCGGCAGAGAACCAGTATCATTGGATGGATTGATGTTGTCTTTTGCAAAGATCAGTGCCGGCCCGGAACGGCTACGGTCCCGACAGATCAGTAGGTTCATGTCGCAGTTACGGCCTCATCAGCATCTAGTGTTGAGTTTTACATCAATGGTAGCGCCACCGGCCGTGGTGGTAATACAAGCAACATGGCCACCTCAGATGACCCCTATGCCCTTGGCCGATCCTACGACGCCGGACCAGATCAAAACCAGAGATTTGCTGGTAACCTTGACGAAGTATGTACTCGGTAGAAGACGCCTCGACGATTGCGGCCCTGGCAGCAGTGCCCGAGCCATCTTCACTGGCACTGCTTGGGCTCGGGGGTGTCGCTCTGATTCTTCGTCGCCGTATGTAAGCTGCCATTCCAACGAAATCTTCTTTTCGTGTTTGTCCGCTTTCTCATACGAGGAAGCGGACTTTTTGCGTTTACCTGAGGCGGACATAGTTCACAATTCACCACTCCCCCCCTTGTGACCCTTTTTTAGGATTCATTTCAATTCACAAAAAACCTTTGCCAAATACCAATTATGTTGCAATAGACAATGATGCCCATTTATATCTTCGATCATCTTTCCTGTGTTTAATAGATCGTTTTTTACACATCAAGGGCACATCAAGGACTCCACAACTAGGACTCTGGTCCAGAGCAGCCGCAACCATTCCATTCATGAAAGAAATTAGCCTACCCGTCCTCCGAGAATCTGCAGTCACGGCTATGGACTTCCCTAGCATGCAGGCACCAGGTCTGGAACGGATCGGAGTCGCCAAGGTGACAGGAAACTATCACCGTAAGCCCCAAAAAGACGATACGCGTTATACCCATCTGCACGTCACCCTGAAAGGCTCCGCCTCGTTTCGGATCCTTGATCAATGGTGCGAACTTCCTGTAAATCAGGCACACATTCTCCCCAAGGGCGCATATCCCTGCGAATGGAAATGCAAAGACAAACAAGACAGCCCGTGGGAGGTGCTCTATGTTCGAATGTCGGATCAATTCAAACCGTTGACATACTATCAATTGGATCAACCGTTTATTAAAAAACAATGTGATCCTCAGGATTTACTATGGACTTTCCAAAGGCTTCACCGCGAGGCTTTACGGCAAGTGAACCGACCTGTCATTGTCAACAGTCTGATTGAAATGATGGCCCATCACCTCGGGGAAGTATTTTCTACCGAACACCGGGCACCCACACTAACCAATCTTTGGAACACGGTAGCTACACGCACCGAACGAGCATGGTCACTTGATGAACTAGCGGCGGTGGCCTGCATGAGCAAAGAAAGTCTGCGCAAAGCCTGCATTGAAGAGACGAGCTATAGCCCCATGCAGCAAGTCACCCGGTTGCGAATGAGACAGGCCAGCATTCTACTCCAGTCTGGTTTATATCGGATAGGAGATGTTGCGAACCTAGTTGGATATAACAACCCATACAATTTTTCAACAGCATTCAAACGTCATCACGGATTCACTCCAAGACAGCTACTTCCAACACCTAAAGCCACGAACTAACAAATTTAAATCCTATGAACCCAATTTTTCAAACTTCTCTGGTTGCATGCAGCCTACTCTTTCACACCTCTATCTCCTCAGCAACTGAGGCTACAACTAACAAGAACCTTTATCTTCCAGGCAAAGCACCAGGTGCATTTACAGTCAAACCCAAGAAAGGTGGCTGGATATTCTCAAACCACGTGCTCAGCGTATCCTTCCAAAAAGAAGATAAAACGCTCCATCTCAGCACCCTTAATAATCTCACCACCAAAGAGTCATTAACTTGGGATGACCCCAATGTATTCACACTTGACCTCCCATTAGGATCTCTTCAGTCCTCCAAGATGAAGCTAATCTCAGCTCCAAAAGTCGAAACACTGAAGGCATCACCCCAAGCAGCAAAACTCTCAAGTCGTAGTCCTGGCAAAGCATTGGTTGCCACCTTTGCAGATGAACAATCCGGCATTCAGGTTCAGTGGAGAGCCGAATTTAGAGAAAACTCTAACTATTTTCGTCAAATTTTAAACTTACGTTCATCCCGCCCCGTCACCATTGAAAACATTCAGACTTTGAATGTCTCTCTTCCAGAAGCCAAGGTCGTGGGCTACACCGACGGCTCGCCAGTAGTCTGTGGCAATTGGTTTCTCGGGCTGGAGCACCCCATGGCAAAAAATTCAGCTGGAGGAACCGAAAGCTGGAGCCCCGCCGATATGGCAAATAATAAAATCACCCGCCATCTCAAGCAACTCAAAGACGGAACATGCAGCGTCACGTTTAAATACGCCGAAGGGAACCACGGTATTACCATCACCAAAGCATCTCTACTCTCCAACGGTAAAATCATTGCCACAGACGTCCACGGCGGATTCTCTGGCATCCACAGCAAAAGCAACAGCTACACGCTTAAAGTGCCTGCGGGCATTACCGAAGCTACACTCGTCGCCACCTTGAATAACGTAAAAGGGCAATACAATGGCAGCGGAGAAATCACCGTTGACAATGGAATCTTCACAACCCAGCCCCAAACTACGGCTAGCCTGCCACGTGGTTTCACTCTGAAACCCGAAGACCCATGGACCGTGTCCACCCAGATTGGCTGTGCTCCCCCTAACCAAATCCGACGAGCCTTCGCATATTACCTGCAACGCGAACGAGCACACCCTTACCGTCAATACTGGCATTATAACTCATGGTATGACCTCAACATCGGCCGTAACGATCTCGATGATCCGATCAAACGCATGAACGAACAGCAGTGTTTGGATGTCATCAAGGCATTTGACAAAAAACTGTTTCAAAAACATCAAGTAGGGGTCAATGGTTTTGTCTGGGATGACGGTTGGGACGATTGGAACTCGCTATGGGGATTTCACGAGGGATTCCCTCATGGGTTCACCAAACTCAATGAGGCAGCCCTACCTCAGGGTGCGAAAATGGGCGCGTGGCTCTCTCCGTGGGGAGGGTATGGCCGTTCTCACAAAATGCGTGTCGACTATGGCAAAAAGCACGGCTACGAAACTAATGCTGGAGGGTTCTCTCTTGGAGGCATCAAATACCGAACTGCTTACCGTGATGCATGCCTTAAAATGATCAAAGACTACAATCAGGATTACTTCAAATTTGATGGAATCGGAGGCGGCATGTGGGCCACTGGTGCACCGGCCACCATTTCTGCCGATCTTGACGGGCTTATCAAAGTCATCGAAGACCTGCGCCAGACCACCCCGTCCGTTTTTATCAACTGCACTGTTGGCACCTGGGCATCCCCTTACTGGCTGTGCTTTGCTGATAGCATCTGGCGCCAAGGCGAAGACACCGCCTTTTCTGGAAAAGGCAACCCTCGAGAACAGTGGATCAACTATAAAGACAGCATCGTTTACCGCAGGTTCGCTCATCCAAGCCCCCTCTTCCCTGTTAACTCCATGATGTACCATGGCTTGACGGTCGGCCCTATGGGAAACCCTGCAAAAATGCCAAGCCCGGCAGAAAACATTAATAGCTACAGCAACGAGGTTCGGATGATGGCAGCCTACGCTAGCACCCTAGGAGAACTATACGTCACTCCAGCAATGCTCACGGATGAAGCTTGGGCTGTCCTTGCCGAAAGCATTCAATGGGCACGCACTCACCAGAAGCTTCTCAGCGACACCCACTGGATCGGCGGCGATCCTGCAAAACATCAAATATACGGTTTTGCGGCATGGCATCCTGACAAAGGCGGTGTCATTACACTCCGCAACCCGGATGACAGAAAGAAAAGCATTACTCTGGATCTTCGGACCATCTGGGAACTGCCAACAGATGATGACCTCCAGTATACACTCCATAGCCCGTGGATCGAAGATCACGGAAAGCCTCCCGTGCCAGCCAGAGCCAACACCCCACTGACAGTTACGCTTCAACCATTTGAAGTCCTCACCCTGCAAACAAAGCATTAACACAAACGCCCACAATAATGGCCAGTATTAGCCAGCCCCCTGAAAGTATTCTAAAGCAAAACCTAACCCTTCCCTATTTTGCTCCTGAGCCACTAAGTGAGTTGCCACTGGTCTATCAACGAGACCACCTGTTTCCCTACACCAGCTATGGATCTACCCAGAGTACCCCAAGTCAGCGTCAGTTTGAACTTCTGGTATTGGAAAATGCGGCAGTCCGAGTCAGTATCTGTCCAGAACTGGGGGGGAGAGTCATGAGTTATCTGGATAAGTCCACTGGCAAGGAGCTATTGTTTTCCAATCCGGTGGTTAAACCTACTCGTATCCTTCCCATCTGGGGGTTTATTTCGGGAGGCATCGAATTTAATTTTCCGATTGCCCACTCCCCGACATCGATCGCCCGAGTTGGTCATACGACTGGCTCCACTCAGACAGCAGATGGGAATTACCACTATGTTCGGGTGGGTGAGCGAGAAGCAAGAACAGGAATGGAATGGGTTGTTGAGTTAGGTCTCTGCGGTGACCATCCTGCTCTGATCCAGCGGACCGCACTGCGAAACCCAAGCTCGAAAGCCCATCCGTGGATGATGTGGACCAACTGTGCCGTCCCGTCGACGCCCCATACGGAGTTCATTTTCCCCTCTGGCAAGACATTATGCCACAACAGCCAGCTTACCGAAATCCAATGGCCCAGTGCCGAATGCAACTGGGAAAAAAACATCCATGAAATGACTGGGTTCTTTTGGCAATCCAGCAGAGATTACAGCTTTGGAGTATACCATCACGACACAGATAGTGGTCTGATCCATCTCGCGGACCCAAAGCAAGTCCCGGGCAAAAAACTATGGACCTACGGCCATGGAACCGATTCCGAATGGGCCAAGGAATCCACCGACGGGCTACTTTCGTATTCCGAAATTCAAAGTGGTCCACTCTGTGATCAGGGGCAAAAACCCCTTTTCCCACCCGGAGTAGAAATGCGCTTCGAGGAATATTGGCTTCCAGCGCGAAGACGAGATGATTTTAATGCCCTCGAACTTCCAACTCTAGACCTGCCGATCTGGAGTAAACAAGAGCCTTGGCTCGGATACAAGCACTCTCCCTGGCAATCCGCATGGGAAGCATTTATAGCAGGTAAAGGCAAGCTACCGGACAATGCCAGATCTCGTATTCCCACCGGGCTCGATCTCGAGTCCTCACTGCGAACAAACAAGTCAGCTGATGCAAAAGAGGCCCTCGCCCTATGGCTGATCGGTCAACAACGCCACAATGAAGCTCTAGATCTCCTGCTGCCACTCAAGCATAGCAGTGCACAACGGCTCGTCGGGCTCATTCTCTGGAAGACCAGAAATGAGACCAAACAGGCGTTGAAACATCTGAGACGTGGACCTATGCACGATCCGGTTGCTGTCACAGAACTCGATCAACTACTCGAGCAGCTTCACCTCCATGGAGAACGAGCCACCCTGCTTCATGCAGCTCGTCCTCATCGGCTTATCGTCGAACGTCAAGCCCAGCTTGCCCTCATCCAAGGAAAGCCAGAACAAACGCTCAAGATACTTACAAATACAATCTGGCCAAGAGAACATCAACGGTATGTTCGCAGTGACTTATGGAACCAAGCATGTCAGCTACTCGGTAACAATTGGCCAGTCCCCAATTCCCTCGGAGAAGATTCTTTGGCATCATTTGGAGCTTACTGGTCCGATGAAAAAGCAAGCATATGATCAAGCTCACCACTATTACCCCTCAACATCTCACCCCAAGAACAAAGAACCATGCTTAAAACAGCAAACAGACTAGCCCTCTAGGCGGCGACAGCAACACTGCCCCAGGCAGCCATTACGGTAGCTAGCAGCTATGACCTTGACTCATACAGCTCATCAAACCCAACACTCACTGACAGCTCTGACAACGGCAATGATTTCACAAGCCTTCAAAATCCAGGATCAACCATCACCAATCCAGGCAGTGGACTTGTAGGAGGGAGCGCAAATTCCTTGAACATCAGCGGTGGTGCAAACACCGTTTTTTTCAATGGAGAAAGCTATGGCAATCTGGCTGACAACTTCGCTATTGACTTCTATTACGCGCCTGACAGCACCCTGACCAACGGGATATTAATCGCATCGATTAACGATGAAAGCATTAACCTCAATTTTCGAATCAGCGGTGGTAACTACCAACTGGAAGGCAACGGCATCGGTAGCAGTGTTACAGCTGCGGATGGGGCACGGTAAGACTCACAGCCATCCGCGAAAGCGGCACACCAATTTCTATGTCAACAACAGTCGCATAGGATCCGACACATCTACGGCTGGAACGCTGTATAGTCTCATGCTTGGATTCGGTGCAGGAGGTGTCGCTCTGATGCTTCGCCGCCGCAAGCAACTCAAGAGCCGAAGGGACACTACTATTTGAGCTAACCACCCTTCTCATAGTCAACCGCTTCCATTCCCGTGGGAACGGTTTTTCACCTCATTCCGAGTGGCGGTTCACAAAACATTTCCATCCGATTATCGGGTACAGACTGCCAATTCCGGCAAAAATATGAGATCTGGAAACAAAACGAGAGCACACAGCGTTATGGCTATGTGTTTTACCGAACTTGTATCTAAACATCTCACCGCCAAAGTGTGTAAAAATGACTTCTCTGCCCCCTCCCATGCAGCTCAAATTCTTCATCTTTTTCCTCTCCCTACTGACCACATCGATGGCCGACAATGTCCGGCAGGAGATCAAAACGGCCAAGCAGAGGGTCCAGAATTCACGATCCTTGGTTGACCAGCTGGATTTTCAGTCGCACTGGACCGAGGACGGCAAAGCTCTGATTGTCAAAACAACGGTTGGCAATCAAAAGCAGTACAAGGAGATCGATCTGGCATCAGGCCGGACGACCGTGCTTAAGGACAACGAAAAACTGCAAAAGCGCATGCAGGTCAGCGCCACACTGCTTTCCCCTGTAGCCATCAAACGCCAACGAGGTCACGGAGGCAAAGCCAGCACCGTGAGCATCGATAACCAAACCAAAGGTCCCATCGAATTGTTTTGGCTGAATCATCAACAACGCAAATCCTACGGCCGGATTGAGGCAGGCAAATCCTACCGCTCCGCCAGCTACCACGGCCACCGCTGGCTCGTCACTGACGGCCAGGGAAAGGAGCTCGCTGGTTTCTCGGTAGAAAAATCGTCCACCCACGCCGTGATTACAGGGCCCGTCAATGGCAGGACAGATGACAGCGCGGCAGCAGCAAACATCAACAAGCCGCTCTCACCAGACGGAAAATGGAAGGCTCTGATCGTGAACCATAACCTTCACATCATATCAACGCAGGACGGCCGCAGTATCTCTCTAACGAGCGATGGAACGGATCAAGCTTATTACCGGGGACCTTTCCTCTGGTCTCCCGACTCAAGCAAGTTGCTTGTTCACCATCAGCTGCGAACCAAGGTGCGCAAAATCCATTTTGTCGAAGCCTCTCCGAAAGGCCGGGTCCAACCCAAGCTGCACACCCTGAATTACAACAAGGCAGGAGACCCGATCGCCCCCCCAAAACCCAGACTGTTCGACATTCAAACGCAAAAACAAGTCCCACTGGATGATAAACTCTATAGCAATCCATGGAGTATTCGTGCTCTGCACTGGGCCGCCGATTCGTCAGCCTTTTTCTTTGCCTACAACCAACGCGGGCACCAAGTGATGCGGTTGGTCCGAATTGAAGCCGCAAACGGCAAAGCCAGAAACTTATTTGAGGACCGAAGTATAACCTTCATCGATTATAGCCAGAAGTTCCATCTCACCCACATACCCGCGAGTAAAGAAATCATCTGGGCCTCCGAACGAAGCGGACACAACCACCTTTACCTTCTCAATGAAGAAACCGGGGCGATCAAATCAACCATCACCAGCGGCGACTGGAATGTCTTCAAGGTTGTCAGTATCGACACGGAAAAGCGAAGCCTTCTGATCCAAACCATCGGCCTCAACCCGGCAAGCCCGTATTACAAAGATTTCATCCAGGTTGGTTTCGATGGCAGCGAATTCCGTCAGCTAAGCAAAGCTTCAGGCAATCATTCCATTGAGTTCTCGCCCGATCAATCCTACTTCATCGATAGCTGGTCGCGGGTGGATCACCCACCGGTGCGGGAACTCCGCAGGAGCCATGACGGCAGCCTCGTTACAGAACTCAGCCGCGCTGACGACTCACGATTGTCAGCTACCGGATGGAGTCGCCCCGAACGATTTGTTGCCAAGGGCCGCGATGGTAAAACCGACATTCATGGCGTCATCATCAAACCGTCCGATTTCGATCCCAAACTCAAGTACCCGGTAATCGAATGTATCTACGCCGGCCCGCATGGCTTCTTCACCCCTCAAGACTATCGCCTCAACTCCGTCATGAGAAACTATGCCGAACTTGGATTTGTGCTGGTTCAGATCGATGGCATGGGAACCAATTGGCGGAACAAGGCCTTCCATGATGTCTGTTGGAAAAACCTCTCCGATGCTGGCTTCCCGGATCGCAAACTCTGGATCCGCGAAGCGGCCAAATCCCGCCCGTGGATGGACCTCTCCCGGGTGGGTATCTTCGGTGGTAGTGCCGGCGGGCAAAGTACGGTTGCCGCCCTGCTCCATCACGGGGACTTCTATCATGCAGGCGTCGCCGATTGCGGATGCCACGATAACCGGATCGATAAAATCTGGTGGAACGAAGCGTGGATGGGCTGGCCGGTCGACAAAAGTTATGCCGAAAACTCCAATGTTACCCACGCAGACAAACTAAAAGGAAAGCTGCTGCTCATCTACGGCGAAGTCGATAGCAATGTGGATCCGGCATCCACCGCTCAACTGGCGGCAGCCCTGCAACGTGCCGGCAAGTTTTTCGAATACATGCCAATCATGGGGGCGAACCACGGCGCCGCGGAATCATCCTACGGCAATTACCGTCGGGCTGAATTTTTCATCCGGCAGCTCGAACCTGCCAAGCGTGGCATGCCGAACAAAAGCCAGAACTGATTCGAGCTCTCACAGGAGCATACATGGATCATTTACGGCTTTTCAGGCAGTTGGACTTCGACGATGTTCGTCCACTCCGTGACATTGCTGCCCTGCCCCTTAATCCTGATATAGCGGGTCTTCACCGATTCAGTGAAAGCAAAGTACTCAGGCCCCTTGGATTGACCGGAACTTTTCCCATCAAAGACCTCAATCCAGGAATTGCCATCGGTTGAGTAAGCAATGGAAAATTGATACTTTCGCTGGTCTCCCTTAAACCACTGGATCGAGAGACCATCAAGATTTCTCTGCTTGTTCAAATCGAGGCGAAGCCATGAACCTTTGGTTCTCGCCGACCAGTGGGTTTTAAGGTTTCCGTCGGCAGCATACTGGGCAATGTTATTCTGGTCTTCTTCCGAGGCGAGAGCGACGTCAAAATCAGCAACCAGCAGTTCACGCTTTTTGGCTGCTTCCCTGGCTTTTAATTCCGGGTCATAGACGAGCTTACAGAGATCCTGTAATTTCTTCCCCTTATAACTTGCCGTGACCTCAATGGTATTCTCCCCGGGTTTGAGCTGCATATCAGACCAAAGGAACACCTTTACGTCGTCACCGGGGATGCTGCTGATTCGTTTTCCATTCAAGTGAAGCTCCACTTTTTCGCAGTTCGAGTATGCCTTGATCTCCATGGTTTTCTCACCGATTACGCCCAGCCTTTTCCCGGAGAGATGAAGAACCGGTTCCTCCGACCAATTCGCTTTGTAGAAAAAGAAGGCATCCTTTTTCTGTTTGCGGTCATAACTAATCAGGCCTTTGTGATTCAGCCCCTTGATCCCGCCTCGGCTCCATCCGGCGACATTAAAATCAAACATATTCCAAATGTATGCTCCCCAAATGAAGGGACGAGGCTGCATCTGCCTCCATTGAATCTCATGCTGCAACGATTGATATTGCTCAGGGAAAAAATCTCCCGCGGCCGCTGGCTGCTTTGGCTTGTATTTCTGGTGGGCTATGTTGCCCCCGCATCCATACTCGGCGACACAAACCGGATTGTCAGGCCTGACCTTGCGAGTGCCATCCGCCCAGGCTCCGATTTCATCTGATTTTCCGTAATACCAACCGAAGTAGCGGTTGCTGCCCATCAGGTCGGCGTGGCAATCCATAAAGCGAGTCAAACTCCCGAATCCGCTCGTGGAAACGGTAAAGCGGTCAGGGTCCTCCGATTTGGCAAGGTTATGCAAGTCCTTGGTAAGAAGCACTGGAAACTGGTTATCATGTTTTGCATAGACTTCGTTATGCAGGCCCCAAATACAGATCGAGGGGTGGTTGTAGTTCTGGCGAATCAACTCCAGCATCTGCTGCTTTGCATTGTCCCCTTCCGCCCCATTCCAGGTATTCACAAAGGGAATTTCAGCCCAAATGACAAAGCCGAGCCGGTCACCATGCGCATACATATCGTCAGCTTGCTGGTAGTGAGCGAGGCGCAATGACGTGCACCCCATTTCATACATCAACTCACTGTCGATTCGGTGCTGATCTGCGGAAAGCGCGCTACCATCATCCTTCCATTCCTGGTGACGACAAACGCCATAGAGGCGATACGGTTCTCCGTTAAGGATAAATCCCTGCTCAGCATCCATTCGGAAAAATCGAAGGCCCAGAGGTTGGATCACCTGGTCGATCACCTTTTCATTTTGAATGAGGTCCACCTTAACCTGATAGAGATACGGGTTCCTGCGACCATGCCAGAGTGTTGGGTTTTCAATCGTCATTACCTGATCGACCGCTGTCAGTGTCGTCGACCTAAGATCGACGCTTTTACTTGCTCGGGAAACCTCACGCCCGTCCTTATCAATCACCGTGGTTTTCACCGTGACCTCCTGCCCATCCGGGTGTGCGTTCGTGAGTTTACTTTTCACCTGAATTTGCGCCTGTTTTTTACTTACATGCTTCTGTCGTATGTAGACTCCCGGGGAAGCGTAGTCTGTCGGGCTGATGTTAATCGGATCGGTGACGATCATGGAAACGGGACGGTAAATGCCACCAAACACGGTAAAAAGATTGTGGTTAATCGGGATGATATCCTTGCGAATTGTATTATCAGCACGCACAAATACCTGATTGGCCTCACCAAACTTCAGGGCTTTGGTGATTTCAAAACAAAAGGCCGCATAGGCTCCTTTATGATGACCCACATGCAAACCATTAACATAGACATCCGCCACCTGGCCAACTCCTTCAAATCGAAGAAAAACCCGCTTTCCTTTATGCGATGCTGGAATGGTGATCAATTTGCGATAGCAACCCACCCCTTTGTAATATTGTCCGCCTGACTGGGCATCCTTGCTGTTCCAGGTGTGAGGCAAGGTCACCGACTCCCATTTCAGCCCTCCTGACGACGAGGCAAATGCATCCTTGGTTTCGCAGTTCGAGCGGATAAACTCCCAATCGTCATTGATCGATTGGGTTTCTCTAGCATGAGCGATAGTAATACAAACCCATGCGAGAACAACGGTGTAAAAATACTTATTCATGATCAATGGTGTGCGTTGAATTTCTTCTAGAATGATAAAGTCTATAATCAAGCACCTTATCGAAGCTGGGATGAATCACTTGAACTAACGTTCAAATGTGAATCCAAGTGGATTTTTTTTCCCTTTGGCAGATCAACTTGAACCCTCTTACCCTTGTAGGTTAGAGGCACGCTTTGTTTGATACTCGATAACAATTCGACATTACGAAGACTCCCATTTTTCCATGCTATCGACAGCTCGATACCCGTGCGGGCCTTCAAACCGGAAACCTCACCAGTATGCCAAACATCCGGAAGTGCAGGCAGAAGATTGATCTGTCCTGCGTGGCTCTGGACCAGCATTTCGGCGACACCTGCCGTGTAGCCGAAGTTACCATCAATTTGGAACGGTGGATGCGCGCACCACAAGTTATCATATACACGACTCCCGATAAAATTGCCAATCAGCTTATGGGTCCGATTTCCGTCCAGAAGCCGGGCCCATAGATTGATTTTCCATCCCATGCTCCAACCGGTTGCGCCATCACCACGCAGGTTCAATGAACGAATCGCAGCCTTAGTAAGATCGGCATCCCGTCCGGGCACGATTTGATGCCCAGGATAAACCGACCACAAATGAGACATATGCCGATGTTTTTTCTTATCAATCCCTTCTTCATATTGGTCTTGCCGCCACTCATGAAGTTGACCGTATTTACCAATTTTCAACGGTTGAAGTCGTGCTTGTTTGAGTTTCAACTCTGTAGCCCATTGTTCGTCTACACCGAGAATACTTGAAACCTTGATGCAATGCTCGAACAGATCCCACAGGATCATCGTTTGGTAATAGGATCCATCCGATAATGGCCCCCACTCGGGAGAGTAACTTGGAGAAACACTGAGTGAACCATCCGCATTCTCCTGCAAATTGACCAACCAGAAATCAGCGCTCCCCTTTAGCAGTGGCCAGGCCCTCTCGCGTAGATATTTAATATCACCCGTAAACGCGTAGTGATCCCAAATATTCTGACACAGAAAAGCCGAACTTTCGGCTTCGAGCATATGAATACCACGGGCAGGCCCCGGCGAGGTGAATCCCCAAACATTGGTCGTGTGGTGTGCGACCCACCCTGGAGATTGATAATGAACAGCTGCGGTCTTCTTTCCAGGCTTCATCAGGTCTGTGGTCCAACGAACCATAGGCTCGGCACACTCTGATAAATTACATAAATCCACTGGCCAGTAGTTCATTTGAAAATTGATATTCAAATGGTAATCACAGGTCCACGGTGGGGAGTTTGAATGATTCCAAAGCCCTTGCAGATTCGCAGGCATACTCCCGGGTCGGGAACATGCAATCATCAAGTATCGACCATATTGAAAGGTTAGATTCTCCAAGCCAACGTCATCCTTACTCTCCCGGTATAATTGCCGTCGTTGGTCCGTTGGCATGTCACTCCGGTCCGTTCCGGCCAAGTGCAAACGCACACGTTTAAACAAGGCTTGATAATCAAGCGTATGCTCTTGCTTCAAAACTGAAAAAGATTTGTTTTTCAATTGCTTTAGCACCTCAATATTCTTCAACTCAGGCGATGCGCCGCGGTATTGAGACGCATAGTCCAGCTGATAATTTGTGGCTCCGGTCATTATCACCAAAACTTCATCTGCCCCAGATATCTGCAAATTCGATTCCCCAGAAGTCAAGCGACCGCCACGAACTTTCACGCGCAATCGGCCCTCGAATTTCATCCCTTCAGGCTTATTTTTCCCGTTATCCACCTCGCCACGAATCACAAGGCCATCTGAATCCACGGTAATCTTGGCCTTTTTATGCAATGAATGAAGGTTCAGGTTCAAATCCAGAGCCCCTGAACGACTCGCCCGGTAGCGCATCACATTCACCTGAGCCGGATAGGAACTAAAAAATTCACGTTCATAGCGGACTCCATCGTGTTCATAAGTCACCTTTGAAACCGCAGACTTCAAATCCAAGCGACGATGATAATTGCTGACATCTTTCTGTTCGTGGCCCGATGAGACAGTCACAGAACAAAATGATTGGTAAGCTCCGAAATCTGCTTTGCCATATCCATGCAAACTGCAGAATTCCATGGCAGCCTTCTTGATTTCATCCTGCCTGGCGCCTTGCTTGATCAATTGCCGAGTAAGTTGCAGAGCACGATACGCCCCCTCCCGGTCATTGGCTGGCTCGAACCACCCGCTCCACAATGAGTCTTCATTAAAAACAATGGTTTCCTTGCCGATGTCACCATGGACCAGCATACCAAGGCGGCCATTTCCCATCGGCAATCCCTGCTCCCACTGCGATGCCGGGGTGTCGAACCACAATGACATCGAACGGTCTTCGGCTCGGATTACGCCAAGCAGAGCGGTAAGGCATACCACCCATATTATAAACACTCTACTTCTATTCATCTTTATCTGTTATTGTTGATAGCTAAACTTCAAATCTGGAACGATCAGATTTGTTCCTGAAAAGGATTCAAATGTAAATTTCAGGTATCGGGCCTTGGTTCCGCGCTTTAAGGGAACCACTCTGTCTTCAGGGATTGTTCCTGCACTATCCTTTTTCCATACCTTACCATCCTCACTACTTTCAACGACCAGCGTTCTTGCAGAATCATTGATATTTTTCCGTTCATGTTTTGATGATGGAACCGTAACCCGGATAATCAATGGTCGATCGCCTTCGCTTACCCCGCGATCAACCGTAACAGACCAAATACTGAGTCCACCACTGGAACTCGAATTATTCACCCGAAATGCGGTACTTGGGTTTCCGTCAAAGGCATTCCTTGCACGGGCCAATGATATTTTGCTCACATCCAGACCAATGGTCTCATCGGGAAAACCACAGGAGGCTTCGACAACACTCCACTGGGACGGGCACTCACGGCCCAAATGAATGCTCGTAGGATCGCCCATCACGCCATGCGAACTCTGATACGCCACGGTCAAATGATCACCGTCATTACCCGTTCCCGGCTTCCAGACAGGGCTATCCTTCCCCGGTGAAGATCCATCCTTGGTATACCGCGCCGTTACGTAATGAAGTAGCGATGGCCTAGCAACGTTCACCCCCTCGGATTCATGGATCAATACCGGCTGAGGCGGCTTTACATCTTCAGGGTAAGGCAACCACTGAGTGTCCTTTGCCCCGGTACAATGCAACCCATGCTGACGGACACTTAACAATGCAGCCATGGTGTAACTGTAACAATCATCACTCGATTTCCCCGAAACACATCCGACATTCGTAATCTGAGGTTCCACATGCCGTAGTCCTTTCCCACGCTGCCACTGCATTGCAATGACGGGAGCCCATTGTTCCATCACGTGTTGGAATGCTGATTCATCCACTCCTGCCAGAGCCATCAGCCCAAGGTAACTACCCATGGCCCCGTATCCATGGCTCCTTCGCATAAACCCATGATGGGATTTCATATATGCGGCCACCCCTTGCTGCAGTGCCGGCTCGGTGTCCCTGAGACTACATGCCAAACCAATCAAGCCAGATCGACACCACGCCTGGTCAGAGCCACCACCTGATGACGGGGCTCCGTAACCGATACATTGTTTCCCCATGGGCATGTTATCAGCCCACGCTGCTTTGTTATAGGGTAAAAAATACTCCCATGCGGGGGTCTTCACTCCTGCCCGATAAGCGAGGGCATCACCCACGATGATATGGGACAATGGCGCAATCAGGCCACCGTTTCCATAGGGCAATCCCCGCCGATCGTGACCAAAGGTGAAATAGGATCGTGAATTGACATGCCCTCCTTGAGTCATACCACGACAAATATTGTCCAGCCACGCAATCGCACGCGGGTCACCCGTCGCCAGTGCGTATTCGCCCAAAGCCAAAGTTTTGAAAGCCATATTCCACAGCTCGAGATATGACGACTCATGGCCAGTCCATGGCTGCTCAAGGATATAGTTAGCAGCCCGGTGGATGGCAGGCGCATGCGATGGGTCACGCGTCCCCAACAAGGCCATCATGCCGTAAGTTTCCGAACTATTGGCAGGCATGGTTTTCCAGGAACCATCTTCTTTTTGATCCTTCAGCACCCGCTGTATCAACTCTTCATACAAGGTGTCAGCTGCCGGACCTGATAATGGAAACCCGGTAAAGTCCTCTGAACCGTACATGGGAGGACGGACAGGCTTGCGGGATTCTTTTCCGGTTATAGGGTCAATGACATCAAAATACAAAGGTGTTCCGGTTTTGATCGCCTGATAGTAGTGCCTGGAAATTGTGGGCTCATGGTGCCTCATCATCCACTCTTCATCCAACGGATAAGCCGTCACATTCAAAACCGGTTTTTCAAGTGGCTGAGAGCCAACACCAATAATCAGATCCCCCACCTTGATGTCTGACCTGCTTACGGGCAAACCTTCCTCAATTCGAAACACCTGGGCCACCGGCCATTGTTCACGGGGACAGGTTCTCGCAACCATACCGATTGCATTTAAATCGGTAAACTCACTATGTCTTGGCCGGTATTTTCTCTTCGGTGGCGTTACTGGCAACTGGGAACAATAAATCGGTCCCAGTAGAAGTGGGTGTTTGCTGTGATTCTGAAATGTCAGTTCCAACACCTTACCATGCAGCTTCGACAGCTTCTGGGATGGCAGTATTGCTGACACCCTCTGTTCAGATTCCGAAGTCTGCGAAATGCCTGAACCCGGCATCACATAACTTGGAGTCACCTCGGATGCAGACATACACACGTGCTGGTTCGGGTCTGCCTTCGTATCAACCCCAATCAAACGGATCGATTGCACCGTATGTGCAGATTCGAACCTGACCGATTTTTCTTCCGGTCCTTGATCCCACTCACCCGTCGCGACCGTTTCATACGATGCGTTATTCTCTCTCCGTATCTGAATTTCGTAACGATATACCTGACCATTCTTGAGCCCCCCCTGGCGGGGAAGATAGCGCAAACCATCGACCTTACGCGGCTGATCGAAGTTCAATTGAATCGATGGTTTCTTATCGTATCCCTTCGGAAATACAGAAACCCATTCTGTGCGAGGGTCACCATCCAGAGCTCGTGCTGCGGTCCTGCCATTGTGTGGCCGTTGAGCAGTGCCTTTAACTCTGACATAATCCTCCGGGACTGCTGAACCAGTGACAGCCTGCTGAACAAGTCCCGGCTTATCCTTACTCTCTGGTGACGATAGAGAAAGGGAGACCACACCCACCTTTCCGCCCGAATCCACCATGCCCAGAATATCAGCAGAGACCCAGAGGTAAGACTCCAACACTCGATCCGGTGAGTCTTGCTTCTCAGGTTCAGGGTCCACCAACGCTTGAATGACAAAGCTCCTCGTCAATATCGCGCCTGGGGCGAGCTCCAGATTCACCCCAGAGCCTCGTTGAATGCTCCTGACACCCGTGTGAAGCCACACGCCCTCAGCAGTCGTCCCCGTGTCTCCCGATGACTGAGGATTCTCATCCTTGAGTTGGACCTCCAAAGGAACCACTCCGGGCCAGAACGACTGAGCCACGAGCGAGGCCACTGAAGCCATACCACAACCCAAACACAACAAAAACCTCCCTTTCACCCCAAACATGGAAACGCTCATTAAAAGTAGATGTTAAAAAATTATTGGCTCTTCTTGTTTGCCTTAAGCTCGAGTCGGATCACAAACGGAGATGTATACGATTTAGGCGGTAGCAAGACAAAGGTCTCGTTGGAATCAAATTTTTCCAGCTGTAATTCCTGACCAATCCCAACCATGTTTGCTTTTGATATTGTTTGATGTTTTGGCAGCTCAACACGGAGTTGATATGAGATCGGAACATTAAAGACAATCATATAGACCTCTCCGGACTTGGTATTTTTGGTAAAATACCCCCAGTCCTGTTTCTTTAAGCCTGCATAATCCGATCCATAAATGGCAGCCGAATTAGTTTTCATCCACTCGCCGATTTCTCTGGCTATCCGTTTTTCCTCAGCCCTGAAAACGCCTTTACCGTTCGGACCAAAGTTGAGTAAAAAATTTCCACCTTGTGATGAACACTGGGCCAACATCTCGAGCAATTCATTGGTGTTCTTTTGGTGAGTCAGCGTCCAGTCCTTGTGATACCCCCACTGGTTTTCGGGTATGGTCATACAACATTCCCAGTCGTTTTTGGTTACCGAGGTATCCCGTGGATCTGGTAAGCGCCTCTCATAGCCGGATTCAAAGTCACCCATCAGGTCACCATTGGAATCACGGTGTCTTTTACCAAAATCATCTGCTCTCAGACGGCTATTGACAATCAGACCTGGACGTTTCTCTTTCAACAAAACTTCTAATTCATATGAAAACTTACCATTGTCCTTCCAGCACTGATCCCAGGTTCCATCGAACCACAAGCCCTTGACCTGGGGATACCTTTCGAGAAGTTCCACAAGTTGATTCTGTGTAAATGTTTTAAAGCGTTCAAACGCCTCCACATCATCCATGGTTTTCAACTTGGTTCTCCAATCCGGATGATACCAGTCCAAGACTGAATAATAGAGATAGACATCGATACCAGCTTCCGAGTAAGCATCCACAAACTCCTTCATCAGGTCCTTTTGATAGGGCGTATTCTCTATATCAAATTCGGTATACTTACTTGGCCACAAGCAAAACCCTTCATGGTGCTTTGTAGTCAAACAAACATACTTGGCCCCCATGGCTTTTGCCATCGACGCCCATTCTTTCCCATTGAACTCTGTCGGATTAAACTCGTCCTTCAATCCATTCCAGCGTTCGGTTGAAATACCCGCCGAGGCTTTCAAGAACTCGGCTGCATAGCCATAGGTTTTACCCTCCCATACACCTCCAGGGATCGAATACAACCCCCAGTGGATAAATTGGCCAAAGCGATTTTCTCGCCACTTCTTCATCGCAGGATCCTGGCGTTTACCATGATACAATGGGCCGTAATCCAGCTTGATTTTTCCGTTTGCTAACTTTTGCGGCTTCTTTTTCTTTGTTTGTTCATATTGCGCGGGCTCCCCGTATTGAGGATCCAATTGTTTTTGTTCTGCATTCACCATGCCAGAGTGCACGGCTGATACTACAACAAACAGGCTGATATACTTCTTACTGATGGGGTTCATGATGATATTCAATCTAATCGAATCTTAAGTTGTTTTTGTTTTCGAAAAATTTCCGCTTCGATGGGCTTTCCTCGCTGTAACTTTCCAGCGATGGCAATCAGATCCTTTACCTTGTTCACAGGCTGAGCATTCAGTGAAACAATCACATCAAAATCCTCCAACTTCGACCAACGTGGATCAAGTTTGGACGTTTTTTCCAATAGCCAGGCTCCCTTTTTCTCCCCCATCCCTGTAGCAGAGAGATCAGAAAGGTTTTCAATATCACGCAAAAGCATGCCCTCAAAGGCCACCGGCTCTACTTCTTTCTCTTCAGGTTCTGGAAAACCATCAAACTCTGGCCGTTTCGCCATGGCACGTAAATGAGACGACACAACACCGAAACCATTCATATCAAAATTTTGGAATCCCACGGCATAGGCTAGTGAGTCTGGCTGAATGCGAAAATCAAGATTTTTAGGATCTAAGAACAAAGGCTCGCCCGTCACGCTGTGCTTATCGATATGAACAAAGCGAGGGTCCTTGGCGGCGGTAGGCGCAAAAAAGTTATAGTCGATAAGAGCTCCCCAATGTTTCATAGCATTCTTTCGGACATGATGCTTCGCAAAAACAATGTTCTGACTCACGACATCATAACTATTTCTATACCATGCATGAAAATCCAACCCACGCTTCCCAACACAAATATTATTACGGGCAATCCGATGAAATCCCTCACGTAGTTTGATACCACCACTGAGGCAAACATTGTTTGTAATAATATAATGGCTGGAGCCGTCATCGAGATCAATATCCCAGCCATGTTCACATTTCCATCTGTTGTTCCTAATCGTGGTCGGCTTCATACAGTCCAGGAGAACCGTTTCGTGGCGTTTGGATAAATCAATCCCTCTCGACCACCAATACCGATCCCTCCCCCAGGAATTAAATGCTCCGTGGTCATTGGTTTCCATCACGGTATCAAACACATCATTGTAAGCAATATCATGCCCACCAAAGGCCCCTTCACTGATGTTGATCCCGGCACGCGGAACATTGTAAATGCTGTTGTGTTGAACAGACACCCCATAGGCTACCGAGAGATGCACCCCGGCAGATTGTTTTTCTATTCGTCCAATATCAAAAATCAGATTATCCGAAATTTGAATCGACCGTGGATAATCTTCTGTTTTTGCTCCTCGTTTCCAGATCATATCTTTGGCTGACACGCCAGGGCCGTAAGGTTTGTAGAGGCCATTATAAACCGCTTTAGTGTCACCCACAGCGCAGACTGCACTGGCTCCGATATTTTCAATCAAACAAGAACGAACATCGATCCTTTGGTTATATCCATCAATGAAGATTGCGTTTCCGCCCAATTGAGTAAAATGGCAACGATGAACCTGACAATCTTCACTACCTTTGAAATAGACCGCCCCATTACGGTAAATCGCCCAATCGCTGCGAAGCAAGGGCTCTTTCGTTTTCATAAAGGTCCGTGCCGTAGCCGAAAATGTAATCCCCTTTATACAAAGGTTTTTAACCGACTGTTCACGGGAACCTTCGAACCGAAGAATACTCTCCCTCTCAATCGGCGTTACTGAAATAACAGCGGACGACAAATCCACACCTTCCGGTGGATACACATAGAGGACAGATTTATCACGATCCAAAAACCATTCATAGGCAGTATCCAACTCCTCGAAGATGTTTTCTACATAGCGATAGGTTTTATGTGGACCTGTTCGACGGTTATCCTGCCAACCACCCTCCATTCTCAAGCTATTGCCTTCCTCTTTCCCTGTGAAGCGGTAATGTGTCCCTCCCCACCGCCTCCCATGCAGTGCGTGCAAATAGCCACCTCTCGGATTCTTCCAACCAGCAACGCGTTTCGGGTCGATACAATGTGGATCCGTTCCGTTGAGAATTCGGATCGAGGCATCATAATTGGGAAACCGGGCCATCCGATACCCCTGACCGTCGACAAACAGCTGCTCAAAAAACAGTCCATCCGGAACGGTTGTCTCATAGGCACCGTCGACTTCTTTACTTGGGGTAAATTTCAATCCCTCTAAGCGTTTCGCAGAACTGAACACTGGCACCTGCCCGGGAAACGCCTCATAATAAATGGTCGTATTTGGCTTCCCGCTGTTTTCTGGACCAAACACAACCGGGGTTTCAAATTCATATCGACCACCTTTAAAATAAACCCGGACATCTGATTGAGGATGCTCCGTTTGGTAAGCCGCAGCAAGTTCCCGAGCCCGCATCAAAGAACGAACAGATTGATTCTCTGTCAGACCTGAATCCGCATCATCCCCGTCGGGAGATACATAGTAAACCCCTACAGCGCTCGCTCCCGCCTGTAGAACAAGCAAACACACCAGTATCAGACAAGCATACATGCCTCCTATAATTTGTTTCATCATCGATTCTTAATAAATTTCGTTGAGTTCCTAGCACGCCAAAATGAAATCCAGACGTTTGGACTGTTTATATATACCATTTCACGTAAAAGGTTTCGTGGTTTCTGAAACAAACTTTAAAAAAATAAGTTAGATACCCCCAACCAGAACAAGCCCCCTCCTTCATTCCACAGGTTCCTGTTGCACCGGCGTTTTTTCAGAAATCGAAACCAAATCACCCCGCCGAACAACTCCTTTCCTTGGATCGACAAATGAGACGAGATAATGTCGAGACGTCCCATTCTGCCGTAGAGCTCCATCTGCGAGGTTCTCTTTCTTCTGCCCCATATTCATCACGGCGCGGTAGGGAGTGGCCCCGTAGGCGTCTACTTTCAAACCCTTGATGTAGACATGCTGGTAAGGTTTGATCGTCATCTTGGATACTCCTAGAGCAGCAAAGTCCACAGAAAATGGAGAGGCGTTAAAAAAAAGGCATGCCCCTGCAGGGAAAACCTCGGCTTCAACGTTGATACTTCTAACCATAGGTTTGGCCCATCCTTCTTTAGACCTGACGTTTTTAACAATCGCCACCAATACATCATCCGTCTCTGGGGGAAGCCCTGATTTTGCGTAAGGAACCAATTTAAACTCCGCACCACCATCAACTGAAGAAACCAACTTGCGTTTATAAAAAACAACGGTGTCCCTCTGGCTGATCCGGCATGGTGGCGACAAAGAATTCAGACCTACCGACATACGGCTTAGCATCTCCCCGGTCTTGCGATTTCTATTTTTAATAAACAGCCCTAGCGGAACATATTCATGTTCCTTACCTTTGACTTCGATAGGAACGCCGGCCGGAATGATTTGCTCGATACTCCCACCTTCAGGATTATCGATTCTGATTTTATAAGCTTTTTTTGATTTCGTAAATACGGCCGTTCTACGAGCACCAATCGGGAGCAAGCGTAAATTTACTGTCGATTTATCCTCTTCTTTCTTTTGTTTTTGCTGGGCTCTTACCGTGTCAAAATTTGACCAAATCATCACAACAAGCATCGGGTATAAGCATCCCCTCATCAAAGGCTTCTTCATCGGTTTATAGTTCGTTTGCTCCTAGCCATTGAAAGCTGACAACCCGGAATTGCCGTCCAAACTTTCTATTCAGCTCATTTAACTCCGTCCCCCTTTCCTCAGGAGCATCCGAGGTGTCGATATACGATGGCACCCGCTGAACTAGCACTTCGCACATAGCGGCAGCCATCACCTTACCGGTTGAATCCGTGGAATCACCATAGGCTCTGATTCGAAACGTGTCAGAGCGTGACGTCAGAAGAACCCCGATGGTTTGTAATATTTTCCCCTGGCTCAGGTGAGTTGAGGCCCCGTAGTAGGCCTCATTCGGTTGCTCTGCCAATGAAGGAGCATGCAAGGAAGACGGTGGGCTTAGCTTGTCTTTCAAAAACTCAGATTGGATATCCTCCATTCCCTGGTTGAGGTAGGATCGAAGAATAGCGACATCCAGCACCCCTCCGTAGCTTTGCAGTTCTTTCTCACTTTGGTCTCTGGGTTTATTTTCCACAGTAGATTCCCCAATGAGACGCCGGTTCACAAAGTCGCACACACCGATAAAGGGAGCTCTTCTCTTCACCTGTTCCACGATCTGTTCGGCCAAGGTTTGAGCTTCTTCTTCTGTAAGTTTACGAAACCCCTGCCAAGTTTGTGGAGAAAGACTTGATGAAACCCCTCCTTCGACACCTGCCATCGACGGCTCCGAATGCCCAGGAAAGGCAGAGACGGCATCATCTGTCGCATGTCCATTTACATCCAAACCCGCATTCATCATCAACAAGGCTTTCCATGCAAAAACGCTCGTGCTATTCACATTATGATGCCCTTGAAGCACCATATGTTTGGCAATTTGATCACAGCTTGTTTGTTCATCGGGATCACTACTTGCGCTATCGTCCGAAATGACGAGCATGTGTGGATTTGGTAGAGAGATCGATCGGTCATAATTAGTAACATCCTCTCCTTCCGGGAAGGTTGACAGGAAATACTGATCCCACAGGGCATAATTAGTTTCGTAACGCACGTCGTAAGCCGAGTATGCATTTGTTGGCAAATATTCCTCCTCCCACCATGTTGATGCAGATTGAATTCTATTCTTATGATAGGCATCACGATACCCCTGCTCCCATTCGGTTTGATACGTATTCAGAGGCAGAGCCGTAGCATTCCTCGGAGTGTAGCGTGGGGCCAAACTCTCTCCTATAATCAATGATGGATGATTAAACATCTGGGTCAACTGAGCCGAACGAAACTGAGCCAAGGAGAAGAACTCCATGCCTGCAGGCGGGACATCAAATACAGGTTCCGGCTGACCATTACCATCTCTTCCAAGCAATGCTGAAAATCGATTTTTACCCTTGTAGTAACTGGGGCGCATAAACGAGGACGTATAATCAGGCTGCTCCTGATTATCCACAGCATAGGGACCGTAAGTGTATTCGTGCAAGACCGTGGGAACACTGAATACCCAATCCCATGGAGTTCTACGATGGACACATGCTCTAAAATTATAATTTGCAAGTGGAGCCTCCTGCCACATGCCATTGGGTGTGTTCAGCAAATTCGCAGGAGCCTCTGATGGATACTTCATGCGTATACCATGCATCGTTCTATTCACCGGGTTAATCGAGCTCAAGGACGACACTTTCTCAATCGGCAACGTTTTATTAACATCTCGCCAGCGTCCCTCGTTTCCTTTGATCCAGCATTGAAAATCCAAGTGCTGAGCAATGGGATAATCATCAAGATTGTTCATGATGAATTGATAGCTCCCGGACCTCGATGCTCCGGGCTGAACCAAACGGAGACGAGCTGACATCGAATCTCCGTAGCCCACATGATAGCCGTTCTCCCAGAAGCGTTTGATACTGTATGTCTGGGTTGTGCTAGGATCGTAAATCTGACTCCCTCCAAGATGCACGTAAAAGGCATTACGCTCATCGATCGAGCTTTTGGCACTCATAGAGTTGGCAAACACATTGCCACTGTCATGCCCTGCAAGAACCAAAGATTGCAATGGCTGGTTAGGCGTGAACACCAGAGCTTCTCCCGGCTCAAGTTCCACAGGGTCTAAAGCCAGACAAAAATATCGGGTCCTGGCATTGGCGGGTCCACCTTTCCAGTACCAGTAAGAGTTCCAATTATATTCGTCTTTTTTACCGTCTTTATTGCTATCGTGATCCGTCCTGATTTCAAATTGCAATCGGCGGTTTACCTCCACCAAGTAGGGCGATGCTGCGATTTTAACATCATAAGGGTTCCAAATAGTCACTCTGGGATAAAACAAAAGACTCAACTTTTTAGGGGCGCCAGGATCATAGGCGATCGCATGATAAAGGCTGAACTCTGTAATCACAGGGTGAATCGGAGTTTTGATAAAATCCGTATGATTGGCATAGGCATCTAACACCCCACTCCCGCGTAGTGTTTCCCTTGGAGTGGCGATACGATCAGAGCCGACATAGTCACCCAACTTTGCGTAATCGCGCAAGATTCCAAACTTCGGTGAAAAATCATTAAACCGAGTTCTTGATTCATCAATCAGAGGGGTCCGATCAGTCAGTAAAATTTCACCGGCGGCGGTTTCAAGACGGGCATCCCCCGGCGCACTCGTATCCCTCAAGTAAGGGCTTAAATCATATTTCAACCCACCACGTACTGTATCAACAAGCAGGGCCTTACCTGGGATATCCACATCATGTCCTAGCAGCTCGATGAGATCACGGACATCATCAGGAGCTTGCGCAGAGGTCGACAATTCCACCTGTCGTTTAGTAAATAACCTCGAGGGATATTCGGCATTTTTCACGAAAGCATCCTCGCTTAAATCCCCAAGGCCTTTTGAGCTTTCTTGAAGTGCATGATAGGGGCGGCGTGCACCGGTGTATAAATTCGCCATACCACTCACAGACGAAACCTCAATATCCTCACTGACGTGATCATTATGCTGGACCAGTGGAGCTTTCATCCCCAGATCGGACACATGGAATGCATACCCTCCTCTTTTTTGTCCGTCCTGTCCTTTCAAAGTCACCTTGGGGGCATACACATTATCGGCATCTGATGAACCAGATTGGTCTTTGACCATCACCACAGCATCCTTACTCGCCAGTGTATAATCGGCTGTTTTGGCCAGTAAATCATCACCTTCTTCCGCTCCACTCACCAAAAATTTCAGGACAGATGCTCGATGGTCAACATAGTCTGCTGATTCAGGGTCACGGGAATCTTCCAGATAACCATCGTTTTCTTCCACATAAATCAACCCCTCTTCGGTATCAGATGATGCTGTCGATTTCCGTGTGGTTTTCCACACTCCTAGCCAATGAGGGTTGGCCACACCTTCTATCTCTTTCGTTTCAGGAGACTCATCGTAGATCGAGGCTTCTGCCATCACACGCTGATCGGCCCCGGCATACTTTTGCAATTCTCCCAACGCAATCATCAACGCCATGCGGGCATTGGCCCTGGCCTCTTGCTGATGACTAAGGTGAGATGATTGTCTCAGCTCCACTGTCGATAATGACAGCATGGCCAATGCAATCATCACAAGAAGGACCATCACAGAAATCGTGGCAACCAAAGCAAAACCACGATTGTTTGAATTTGCACTGATTAAACTTATACTCATAGAGAATCTTCGATTCATTAATACTCGCCCCCCCTGTAATCAAGAACTTCAAACAGAGGGACCATCAGAATAACCCTGACTCCCCCTGAATGAAGATCACACAACAATATGATGATACTCAAGCTGGAGTCCTCATATGATTTTTCTCACGCCATTAGCGGCGTCGGCGAAGAATCAAAGATAAGCCTCCGAGTCCGATCAGAGCTGTAGATGTGGGCTCAGGAACCGCAGCCAAGGCAGCTACCTCTTGAGCTGTCAAAGCATTATCATATAACTGAACATCATCCCAGCTACCTGTTTTAATTCCAGCAGATGCACTGTAGCGTCCAAAAAACATTTGAGTCTGGCTACTGCTTAATGCATCTACATCTGAAATAGTAACTGATCCAGCTTCTGAACCATCGACATAAAACGTAGCCGTTGTCCCGCTTAATACATAGGCATAATGATGCCACGCATTGTCCACATTAACACCTACACTACTCGTCCTCCAAGCTGTCCCATCATAATAATCGAGATACGAATTTGAACTACTTGACCCATTACCCATCCCCGCAATATTGCGCGGTGATTGGTTATCGAAAACATAGCCATTATGATCCGTGGTTTTCAACCAGAACGCATAGGTTCGTTCCCCAGTGTTTGAATCTATCCCCACAGACATCGTTCCTCCCGACTCACTTGTCACGTTAATCACATTTCCACGCTCCCCGTCAACAACGACAGTAGTTCCTGTTAAACCTCCGCCGCTAATGGTTCCTGTATAATTATTTCCAGACTGATCATTGATCGTCATACCCGCTCCAGCACCTGTAAAGGTTCCGTTTTCAAACGTATATTCAGCAATGAGAGCAGCCTGCCCCCCAAGGGTAAAAAGGGAGAAAGCTCCCAAACTAATGATGGTTTTTTTCATTTTTTTATAATCTATGGTTACATCATGGCACGATAAACTCACATGCCTCTATTAACATATATTCCGCACCACGAAAGGTTGCGTAAATTTCCAAATAAAAAACCTCTTCCGTTACCTAACAAAGAAATGAAGTCGGTTCTCCCGCATCAATTGGCGAATTTGTTTTTCATTCAGAACCCCTCTAAACAAATAGGCTTCATCAATATCTCCATCAACGGTATAGCCACCATCATCAACATCATAGGCAGCTCCAAAACGGAGCCTTGTGCTTGCTTCCGAAATATCCGTATCAATAGGCCCCTTGTCACCGGGAAGAACCAACATTTCTTGTAGCTCGCCATTTACATAATGGCGTATTTCAGGGTACCCCTCGTCATTATATTTCCCGGTAAACACACTCACGATGTGAACCCACTCATCAAATGTACTCTTGGGTAATGGGGAGTATGCCGCGGGTTTAAATGCTGAAGACCATAAGGCATAGCCGTCCTGAGTCCAGATATGAACTTTCCACGATTTACCATATCCGAGCCTCCGCCCCCAAGAGCAATAAGGAGTTCGCGGCATACCATAATCGGCTCTATGCCGAACCCATGCTGCAAAAGTTCGTGGACTATCACCGCCAATCCCCGGGAAAGCCGTCTGAGCAAACCAATCCTTACCATTCATCGAAAAGGCCTTTCCAAATTTACCGCGAGTCACGGCATTACGGAAATTGAGAGGTTCTGATCCTTTCGACAAACGCTGAACCACGGCCCGCCATTCATGAGAACTGGAAGTCATCGTCCCTTCTGACGCAAAGGCCAAACCGTCTAACTCATCAAACGACCAATGCAAGTAAGGGATTCCCACAATAAACTTTCTTTGAAACATACTGGTTTTCACATTCATTTCCTCGCCCAATCCATAAACATCGAATCGCATAGCCTCCCCGCCAACCAGCTCATGTTTAGCCAGGGACTTCAATCGAGGCTCCACCCTCACCCTGCCTTTACCAACATGCACCTGAAATTTCTTTTCCTTATCATGGTACACTCCAAACTCCGTACCAAGATCAATCACCTTCACCTGAGCCGACTCTACTGTAAACCCATGACCCTCTTTAGGAACACGAAACCAAGCTTTACCGCTCTTCATGCCCAATGATACCTCGGATAGAACATCAACCTCCGCCGGCCCCTCGACAATCGCTTTCACTCCATTTGGAAAAGTAAAACGAACCACCCCTTGAGAAAGACTCACTTGGTCTCCAACCCGCAATTGATTCCCTCCGAAATCAGCATCCGTCAGGTCTTTGTTTGGAGATGAGATACTCAATATCGAATCTGCTGAGCGGTCCAACACCACTAAAAAGTCATCAGCGTCTCCTACTTGCCTATTGAGCTGGAAAAAGAGGAAACCCAAACTCAGAAACAACACCGCAGCGACCCCTAAAGCCATGGAAATAATACCAGATTTACGTTTATCATGCCGGAGCATATCTTGACTAACTGGCATCATGCCAATCTCAGCTCGGCTCGAGGCTGCCATCTTGAGCAAGGCAACCATCTTCATATGCCGTAGATACAGATCAACGACCTCTGGCGAGTCACGCATCAATTCCATCAACCGTTCCCGCTGCTCAGGCGTGGCGACACCATCTTCAAGGTTATGAATCAGCTGCTCGACACTCTCTTCTCGGTTCTCGAAAGTCTTTTTCATGCCAACTCCTCCCTGAGCTGCTCTTTCCTCTCCATACAATCACGCAAGCTTGTCCGAACTCTAAACAACGCGCTTTTGAGGCTGGAAATACTCCGCCCTGTCGCCTTGGAATAATCAGCCAAACCCGATTTCTTCCAATAGCGGTGCAGCACGAGCTCCTGATCCTTGATCTGCAACAAGCCAATGCACTGATTCAAGTCACTTAACTGATCACTCATACTCTGGGATTCCATATCATCCAGAGCTGCAGCCACAATATTCATGACGTCATCATCCAAGGGCGTTTGCTTCATACTCCTAAGCTTACTCTGGTATGACATCGCTTGAAAACGAGCCGTAGTCAATGCCCAGGCCTTGAAATTAGTGCCTAATTCAAAGGTGTCCCTCTTCGACCACAGCACCTCGTTGGTGTTTTGGATGACGTCTTCGGTTTCGGAAGCCCCGGGCAAAAGCGAAATAATGTAAGCGGAGATCATCCCCTGATGACTTACCAGCAGATCAACAAATGCTTTTTCCTCCTCTGGGCTCCGATTATACATGTTATATCTAAGTAATACGTCAGCTCAGAAAAGGTTTCTAAATTATTTAAAAAAACAGCAAATTACCGGAACAAGGCATCCCCCCGAGAGCCCCCTCACTTTGGGCAGTATGAAAATCCAGCCTATTTAGACTTGTACGCTACCTGTAGTAGTCTACAATGCTTGCACACCTAACAGAAAACAAAAAGATCATCAGGGTCACTTGTTCGCCCATTCAACTAAAAAATGAGCCCCCAAACCAGGCGCGGGCACAGGCAAGCAGCGACCGAACACCGTCAATACATCCATCAAAATCAGGCAGGCTTGCGCTCTTTCAGAGCAAGCATCAATGCCTGATTGGGGTCCACAAAGGCCGGATCATGGCCTTTGGCATAGTTGAAGAGATCACGGTGCAAGTATTCATAATACGCCTCTTTCTCCTCATCCTTGAGCTGATACCAGATGGCCACGTTATAGGCCCGGGTAACCTTCTGCATCATTTTCAGCGTAAGACGACGCCCGGTGCGCGCTTTCTGCACCTGTTTGTGGGTCAACTGCTCCGTGGACACTTCGACAAGGTCATGGTTGCCCAGCCCCCAGTCTTGCATCATTTTGTCCAATGGCTGAGTTCCCAAATCCCGTGCGTCTCTGTCCTGCTGGCTCATGTCGGAAGGCTAGCCAGAAACGGACAGGAATAAACAGCAAAATATGATTTACCCGGACAGGATTTTTCGAGTTTGGCATTTTGCCGATTCATCGTATGTTCTGGCCATGCCTACTAAGAAAGAGATTCTCGACCTCTATTTTATCGATTCCCGCCATAAACTGATCGAGGTTGCCGCCTTCCTCGACCGGGTCGACCGGCACGACGGTGAGACCGATTTCCGGGAAGCCGAATTTTCCAAGGCGATCGAGGCCTTGATCCACCCCGGTGAGAACAGCCGGGCCGAAGCCGTGCTCCTGGCTCTTTCCGACCACAGCACAGCCCCCATCGCCAAAGCGCCAATGCAAGGCGCACTTGGAGCGTATCACGAGCCAAGCCCACGTCCATAGTTTTTCAATCCACCCATTTTCACCTACGTCTTTCGACCCCATCTCACGACATGAAATACATCGAACCGCACGCTCACATGGTCAGTCGTACCACCGATGACTACCAAGCCATGGCCCTTGCCGGCTGCGAAGTCATTTGCGAACCCGCATTCTGGGCAGGCTACGACCGCAGCTCGGCCCAAGGGTTTTACGACTATTACCGTCAACTAACCGATTACGAACCGAAACGGGCCGCCAAATATGGCATCGACCATTATTGCTGGCTGTGCATCAACCCGAAAGAAGCGGATGACGCCGGCTTTGCCCGCGAAGTTATGTCGATCATCCCTGAGTTTCTCGATCAGCCGACAGTGCTCGGAATTGGGGAAATCGGCATGAATAAAAACACCGTCAACGAGCTCACCATTTTTGAAGAGCATGTCGAACTAGCCAAACAAAACGATCTTCCGATCTTAATCCATACACCGCACCTCGAAGATAAACTCAAAGGCACCCGACTCACTCTGGATGCCTTGAAAAATGCCGGAGTTGACCCCCAAACGGTCATCATCGACCACGTTGAAGAACATACCGTCAAAATGGTGCTCGATGCCGGATTCTGGGCAGGCATGACTCTTTACCCGGAATCAAAGTGCTCGCTACCACGAACCGTCGACATCCTCGAAACTTACGGCATGGAAAACATCTGGATGAACTCGGCCTGTGACTGGGGACATTCTGATCCTCTGGCCGTGCCCAAATGCGCACTGGAGATGAAAAAGCGTATGCACAACGCAGAAACCATCGAGAAAGTCATCTTCGACAACCCTCGCAGATTCCTCAGCCAGGCAAGGAACTTCACCAGCTAGTCTCTCGTTTTTCACCTTCTGATTTGCAGGCTGGCTCCAAGCCGCCGATTGCGCTACATCCTCCCGCATATGGACCTCGACGAACTGGAACAACTCAAAGCCACCTTGCGCGCCTTGCCCGCTGCCACCCAGGATAGCCTCGCCGGCCTGCTCCTGATGGAGCGACTCAAGCGAAACACCCTGGTCATGCCAGATATCCACCGCCGGATTGAAAATGCCGACCCCGATCAGTGGAGCAAGTGGGAAGACACCAAAAAGAAAATCAGCCATGACTGACACTCTGGTCTATGTCCATCAACACGCGGCCGACCAATTGCGCAGCCTGGCCCGCCCAGATGCCATCGTCGACTTTATCAACCAACTGCAATCCCGACCGGGAACAGTCGGAGACCACCGTCAGCCAGATCCACGCGGCAGGATGGTGGAGGTCAAAATCCTTGGCCGTCATGCGGTGATCTTTTTCAGTGACCCCTTTGCCGGCATGATCAAAATTCTCGACATTTGTCACATCGAAACCCCATAAATACAATGAAGTTTCACGATGCCCATCTGGCGTATTGCACCAATATTCACCCTGCAGAAAGCTGGGCTGAAACGTTTACCGCCCTGAAAACCCACACGCTTAAAGTGAGGGAGCGTCTGAGCCGAGAAGGCAATCGCTCAGAGGGTGACGCCTACGCCATCGGACTAAGGCTCTCTGCTCAGGCCGCCGATGAATTGCTGACCTTCAACAACGAAGGCATCCCCGAACCGTTGAGAGTATTCAAAGCCTGGCTGGAACAAGAGAACTGTTACATCTTCACCATCAACGGCTTTCCCTATGGCGATTTTCATCATACCCGGGTGAAGGAACAGGTCTATCAACCTGACTGGACTCAGGTTGAGCGACTCGAATACACCGCGAAGTTATTCATCATTCTGGCCGAACTCTTAGCAGACGACATCGACGGATCGGTTTCCACCCTGCCCGGATCATTCAAAGAGTTCAAAGCGGATGAACATTTGATGTTCTGCAATCTCTACGCAACGGCCCGGTTTCTCGACGCTCTATCAGAAGACTACGGTAAGGACTTTCATCTCGGTCTCGAACCCGAACCACTGGGCCACTTCGAAAACACCGGGGAAACCCTCGCCTTTTTCTCACGATTCCAAGCTTGGGCTGAGGAACGGGACCTTGAAACCGATTGCCTCCAACGAAGAATAGGAGTCAACTACGACACCTGCCATTTTGCCCTTGAATTTGAAGATGCCGAACATTCACTCTCCGCGTTCGAGCATGCTGACATCCGAATTTCAAAAATTCATATCTCAAGTGCCCTGGCTTTCGATCCCACATCAGCCACGGCCCTGAATGAAATCCGCACATTCGACGAGGCGACTTATCTTCACCAGATCTTGATCCAAAACGAAGACCAATCGACCCTGCGCTTCAGGGACATTCCCGAGTTCTTTGAGGCATTGGCAGCATCACCTGACATGCTTGCCAACGCCGCAGATGGACGCTGTCATTTCCATATCCCGCTTTACAGCGCCCCTGAGCAACCTCTTGGCTCAACCCAGGATCACGCCAAACAAACACTGGCCTATTGCAAGCAGCACCCCGGAATTTGTAACCATTTCGAAATCGAAACCTATACCTGGGGAGTCTTACCTGAGGATCTACAAATCCCGGTCGAACAACAAATCGGAAATGAATACGCATGGGTGCTCGACCAATAAGCACACATTGGGAAGTCGGGAAGTCGGGAAGTCGGGAAGTCGGGTAGTCGGGTAGTCGGGTAGTCGGGTAGTCGGGTAGTCGGGTAGTCGGGTAGTCGGGTAGTCGGGTAGTCGGGTAGTCGGGTAGTCGGGTAGTCGGGTAGTCGGGTAGTCGAAGTAGTTCGGAAGTTCGGAAGTTCGGGAAGTTGGGAACCCTTACATCATTCCTTTTTCCAAGGAACCTCGCCGAATAAGGGTCGGTGATCTGAGGCCTGAGCTTCATCCCCGACTTTGAGAATCACCTTATTCGCTTGTTCCTCGTCCCATCCGGCGAGTAACAAATAATCGATTTCAATTTTTGGTTGGTTAGCAGGATAAGTCAAAGCGCTGCCTTGTTTTGCCACAACCTTCCATGAGCCCGCCAATTGCTTCATGGTTTCAGATCCCGGCTGAGCATTCAAATCCCCCATCACCATCACCGGATGCTTCTGCTCCGAAAGAATACGCTGCAGTGCAGCCACCTGCTCCAGACGAGTGGCTTCCGACTGATGGTCGAGGTGGACACTGACGAAGGAGAGCTTACGCCCCTGCACTTCGGCGATCACCTCCAAGGCCACTCGCTGTTCCCCCTTACCGGGCAAGCGATGCACCTTGGTCTCTACAACCGGGTGCTTGGATAACACCGCATTCCCATACGCACCACCACCTAGATCAATGCATTTGCCAAAGACCGGAGTCATCCCCAATTGCTTGGCCAACTCGGAGGCTTGGTCCACTTTCCCGCTGCGCGATACCCGCTGGTCCACTTCCTGCAAAGCAATAAAATCCGGTTGATACTTGCTCATTACATTGGCGATTCTGCCCAAATCCAGTTTTCCATCCATCCCCTGTGCATGGTGGATATTATACGAAACCACCTTCAAGGCATCCGCCAGACTGGTTCCGATCAAGCACATAGCCACAACGGCGCTCAAGGCAATCAACTTCTTCATGATCAGATATACGGCACACATCACCCTTATCAATCACTGAATTTCACAGGAGGGAAATCTGACATCCGCGAATCAAAACTCTTGCGAATCCTTTGCGGCACCGTTAAATCCCTTTCGCCATGGCAGGATTTTTCAAAAAGCTCTTCAACAAGGTCACCAACAAGGCCGAGATCGACTGGGATGAACTCGAAGCCGATCTGATTGGGGCCGACCTAGGAGCCCGCACGACCATGGCGATCGTCGACGACCTCAGGGAGATGGGCCGGAAAATCTCAGCTGACGACGTGATCAGCGTGTGTAAACAGCACATTGCAGGGATTCTTCCTGAAGATCTGCCTGCCTTCACGCCTCGGGCCGATGGATCACCCACTGTCATTCTAGTCGTAGGTGTCAATGGCACTGGCAAGACCACCTCCTCGGCCAAACTGGCCTGGTTACTGAAGAACCAAGGGTATTCTGTCAGCCTAGCCGCTGCAGACACCTTCCGGGCTGCAGCCGTCGAGCAGCTTTGCGTCTGGGCGGATCGACTCGGGGTTCCCGTTATCAAGGGAGCTCCCAATGCCGACCCGGCGTCCGTCTGTTACACGGCCCATCAAAAGGCGATCAACGACGGCACCCAGTTCCTCATCTGTGATACCGCCGGCCGGATCCACACCCGCCACAACCTGATGCAGGAACTTGAAAAAATCGAGCGCACCATCGGCAAACAAGACGAGCATGCGCCCCACCATCGACTACTCGTTGTCGACGCCACCACTGGAGGGAATGCTCTGGCCCAGGCCAGGGAGTTCAACAAAGCCATTCCCCTCGACGGCTTGATTGTCACCAAACTCGACGGTTCAGGAAAAGGCGGCATCGCTGTGGTGATTCAACAAGAGCTTAAGATCCCCACCCGCTTCATAGGCTTGGGTGAAGAAGCCTCACAATTCAAAGCCTTCAACAAACAGGAATTTGTCGAAGGTATCTTTTAGTCTCAGTCAGCATCAAGGGGTATCCTTTTTGGGCAGATGCTCCAGGCAATAATCGTTGCCATCCTCACCCACACGGAAATCGGTATCCGGATGTGAGTGTTCGGTCGCCCCGCATACCGCACAGGTATTAAATGCCTGGGTTTCTGGGATACCCGAAGTTGCAAACTGCTTCCGGCGCCTGATACCTGAACGCTGCTGCTTGCTTTGCCCAATACGCATCGGAACGGCCACCAGAAGATAATTCGACAAGCTGAAAAGAATAAACAAGGCCCCGACCCCGTGGGCTGGCAAGGAGACAATCAGCAAAGCACCGGTAATTACCGCAAGAATCCAGATATGCACTGGAATCACCAGAAACAACATAATCGTGCATCGAGGGTTGTAGGTCGAAAAGGCAAAGAAGATCGACATTCCGAGATAAATCCCCGGCATAGGTGGGGTTTGCCCACCAAACAATTGCATGAGCACAGCTCCCAACAAGGCTGAAAACCATCCCCAGAGAACATACAAGTTGGTCCTAAAGACCCCCCATTGCTCCTCAAGTCCATCACTGAACATAAACATGATCATCATGCCAAAAAAGGCAAACAGGATCCCGATCGGATTCATACTGCCCACCTGCGAGGCCAAAATAAAGGTGAAGGGCCTCCAGATTTCACCGGCAAGAATACGCTCCCAATCGAAGTTCAAGGTCGACCCCAGATTGGGAATCACAGATCCTAACAGATAGACTCCAAAGAAGGCGACCGCCATATATCGGATCAAGCCAGACACGGCCCAGGATCCGAATCGACGTTCGAGAGAATTGAGTAATCGTTCAAATGCAGCTTTCATCATGTCGGGGAGTTTTTTGATAAAAAACAGGACCTATGAATCGCATAAGTCCTGTTGAAATGGTTGAAACAGAGCAGAGGTTCTCCTGCTCAATGAGGAGCCCTTACTTGGGCAATGGAAAACTCCGGTTGAAGGCGTAGACCCGCTCGCGAATCGATGCCAATTTCGCATCATCCGCGTGGTTTTGCAATGCCTCGTGAATGAAGTCGGCGACTTGCTCAACATCCGATTCTTTCATTCCGCGAGTGGTTACAGCCGGGGTTCCAATCCGAATACCACTGGGTTTGAATGGGCCAGCCGTATCAAAAGGAATTGAGTTCTTGTTCACCGTGATCCCGGACTCGTCCAGAGCGTGCTGGGCAATAGACCCGTCCATTCCTGCAGGACGCAGGTCAACAAGCATCAGGTGGTTGTCCGTACCGCCGGAAACAATCCGGTAGCCGTGCTCAGCCAATCGGGCGGCCATGGCCTTGGCATTGGCAATCACTTGCTGGGAATATGCCTTGAAGTCTCCAGTCAGGATCTCCCCGAAACAAGCAGCCTTGGCTGCAATCACGTGCATCAATGGACCGCCCTGGATACCCGGGAAGACCGTGCTATCGATCTTCTTGGCGTATTCCTGCTTACAGAGAATGATACCACCACGTGGTCCTCGGAGTGACTTGTGAGTCGTCGAGGTCACAAAATCGGCGTGTGGCACGGGGTTCGGGTGCTCACCTGCGGCAACCAAGCCGGCAATGTGTGCCATATCAACAAAGAGGTAGGCTCCTACCTTCTTGGCAATCTGCCCCATGCGCTCGAAATCGATCTCACGAGGATAGGCCGAAGCTCCAGTGGTGATCAATGCGGGTTGCACCTCTTCGGCCACTTTTTCCAGCGCATCATAATCGATGGTTTCGTCCTCTTCACTGACGCCATAGTGGGTCACCTCGTAAAACTTACCGGAAAAGTTCGCCTTGTGTCCGTGAGTCAGGTGACCACCGTGAGCCAGATCCATCGTCAGGATCTTATCCCCCGGCTTGAGAACGGAGAAATACACAGCGGTATTCGCCTGGGAGCCCGAATGGGGCTGCACATTGGCGTGATCGGCACCGAAGATTTCCTTCACCCGGTCAATCGCCAGCTGCTCGGCCACATCCACAAACTCACAGCCACCATACCAGCGGCGACCGGGGTATCCCTCGGCATATTTATTGGTCAGCAAACTCCCCTGAGCTTCCATAACAGCTCCACTGGTGAAGTTTTCAGAAGCGATCAATTCGATATTCTGGTTTTGGCGCTGCTCCTCGGCCTGCATGGCTGAAAACAACTCGGGATCGGTCAATGCCAAGCGGCTACCGGATGCCTTAGTCAGACGGGCATCGTGACGTCCCCCCTCATATTCCGTCTTTAAAAAAGCATCGACCATGGCGATAGCATCGTCATTACTCAAATGATCGGCACCGAGACAGATGACATTGGCATCGTTATGTTGACGCGTAACCTCGGCTTCATTGACATCCCGCACATTGGCGCCACGGATATGTTGATAACGGTTCACGGCCATGCACATCCCGATGCCAGACCGGCAAATAAGGATGCCACGGTCATAACGTCCGCTGCTGACGCCTCGCCCTACCTCGTTGGCATAGTCGGCATAATCCACGGAATCCGTGCTGTTTGTGCCAAAATCCTGAACCGAGATTCCGGATGTTTCCAAATGCTGAACAATAGCGTGTTTCAATCCCACGCCTCCGTGATCGGCTCCAATAGCAATATTCATTGTCTGTGTTTGTTGTTTTGTTTCTGGACAGTTAGCCTAATCACTTAGGCCAGATCATTGACTGCGGCCACCACATCGGCGGACGTCATTCCAAGTTGTTGCATAACGGTATCTCCAGGTGCAGACATACCAAAGCGATCGATTCCGAGCACCTTGCCGCCGCAGCCGACGTATTTCCACCACAGCCCGCTGACTCCGGCTTCGATAGCCACCCGGCGTGTGCATGATGCCGGCAGCACACTCAGCTTGTATTCCTCACTCTGGCGGTCAAACCGCTCCATGCAAGGAACCGATACCACACGGACGCCTGCGCCCAGCTCTTCGGCTGCAGCCATGGCGTGGGCCACTTCCGAGCCACTGGCAAGAATGATCGTTTCCAATGCTCCCTGCTCTTGCTTAAGCACATAAGCACCGTAATAAGCCCCCTCGCGCCGGGTTTCGACGGGAGTCTCACTGTAAATAGGTACGTTTTGACGAGTCAGGAACAAGGCACTCGGACCATCCGTCCGGTGCATCGATGCCGACCAGGCACCGGCGGTTTCCTCGGCATCAGCCGGTCGGAACACATCAAGACCGGGGATCACCCGCAGTCCACTGACGGTCTCAACCGGTTGGTGAGTCGGACCATCTTCACCGACACCAACTGAATCATGGGTCAGAATATACGTCACAGGCAACTTGGCCAAGGCGGCCACCCGCACCGACGGGCGAAGGTAATCGGCAAATACCGCAAACGTGGCACAGGAAATCCGGAACAATCCATCGTAAGCAATCCCGTTACACATGGCGGCCATCGCGTGTTCACGGATACCGAACCAGATATTGCGTCCGGTAAAGTCATCCGCCCCAAAATCACCACCATCCTTGATGTAGTTCTTGGTCGATCCATAAAGATCAGCAGAACCTGTCAATAGGTTGGGCATGGCGGCAGCCACCGACTGAATCACCTCACCTCCTGATGCCCGGGTTGCTCCGTTGTAGTCGCTCGCAAATTCGGGAATCCGGTCAAGCAAATCACTCGGAACAGCACCGGAAATGCCATCGGCCAGTTCAGCGGCCAATGCTGGATTCGCCTCTTTCCATGCGGAGTAGGTTCCATTCCATGCATCAAAATCCGAAACCAACGCTGCCTGATGGTCAGCAAAAAAGGCTTTCACTTCGTCAGAAACATAAAACGTCTGCTCGGGCAAGCCGAGTCCGGCCCGGGCCGTTTCAGCAAAATTCGCACCACCCTCACCATGTCCCTTGGCCGTCCCGGCAACCTCCGGGATCCCCCGGCCGATTTCCGTCTTGGCAATGATCACCTTCGGGCGACCATTGTCGTCAGCCTTGGCCTGGGCCAGGCTGGATGCAATTTGTTCAAGGTTGTGGCCGTCGATCGTCACGGCGTCCCACCCTTGGGATGTGAAATACGCTTCAGCGTCCTCGCTTTGCGTCACATCAGCCATCGCATCGAGTGTCACATCGTTGCTATCGTAAATTAAAACCAGATTATCGAGGCGATTGTGGCCGGCATAGGCAATCGCCTCGCGAGCTACACCCTCCTGAAGGCAACCGTCACCGAGCAGTCCAAACACATGGTGGTCAAAAATCGTGTGTTCTGAAGTATTGTATTTTGCGGCAGCAGCCTTGCCACTCATCGCGTATCCCACGGCATTGGCAACACCCTGCCCCAGCGGTCCGGTTGTGGCTTCCACTCCCGGGGTTTCCTCAAACTCGGGGTGACCCGGTGTGATGCTGTGCAACTTTCGAAACGCTTTGACGTCATCAATCCCCACAGCGTATCCCGCCAAGTGAAGCCAACTATAGAGAAACATCGATCCGTGCCCGGCCGATAAAATCAGGCGATCACGGTTCAACCATTTTGGGGCATCCGCTTGATATCGAAGCGACCCACCAAAAAGCACAGCCCCGATCTCGGCACACCCCAAAGGGAGTCCCAAATGACCCGAGGAACAGGCGTTAACTGCGTCGATAGCGAGGCCCCGGGCCTCATTGGCTGCTTGAGCGAGAATGTGCTGATTCATGTCGCGCGAAGAATCCACATCCGAGGCCTATCCCGCAAGCATGAAACACGTCAAATCCCCTAAAATCCGCGATATTGATAAATTTTGACATATTTATTCCAGAAATAGAAAGTTTCGCGTTGATTCCTGCCATTTTGAAGCTAAACAAGCCGCCCGCAGACACCGAATCATACCATGTCTCAGAAACTTAAAATCGCACTTCCAAAAGGCTCACTCCAGAATCCTACGATTCAACTCCTGGAGCAGGCCGGATTCAACGTCTATATGTCCGACCGCGGACTACGACCAAACTCCAATGATGGCGAACTCGATATCTACTTGATCCGAGCTCAGGAAATCGGCCGCTACATGGCTGAAGGATTTATCGACTGTGGTATCACTGGTTACGACTGGGCATCCGCCCATGAAGAAAACCTCGTCGACCTCGCCGAACTCCCCTACTCACGAGCAACCGTCCGCCCAACCAAGTGGGTGCTCGTTGTTCCCGAAGACTCTCCGATTCAAAGCGTGCAGGACCTCGAAGGCAAACGCATCGCGACCGAAGGGGTTGAAATCACCCAGAATTACCTCAAACACAACGGCGTCAACGCCCATGTGGAATATTCCTGGGGTGCTACCGAAGTCAAAGTGCCCGACCTCGTGGACGCAATCGTCGACGTCACGGAAACCGGATCCTCGATCCGAGCCAACAACCTGCGGATCGTCGATACCCTGTTAACCTCATTCCCCCACTTCTACAGCTCAAAACAAGCCTACTCCGACGAGTGGAAAAAAGCCAAAATGGACCGTATGGTGCTGATGGTTAAAGCAGCTCTCGAAGCACGCGGAAAAGTGGGCTTGAAAATGAACCTTCCGGAAAAATCCTTGCAGGAAGTCATTGAGAAACTACCTTCTCTGCGTCGCCCGACGATCGCACGCCTCGCCGAGGACGGCTGGGTCGCCATCGAAACCATCATTGAGGACAAGGTGGCCCGCCACCTGATCCCGGATCTGAAGGAACTCGGAGCCGAAGGCATCATCGAATACCCCCTCACGAAAATCGTCCCGTGAGAATAAACTCAGGACAAACACGAATCTCCAGCAACCGCTGACCAACCCAAACGAAACAACCACCAATAGAACTATGGGAAGTCTAAAAAAACGTCGTAAGACGAAAATCACCAAGCATAAGCGCAAAAAGCGCATGAAGGCAAATCGTCATAAGAAGCGCCTTCGTTACAAGTCCTAGTAAGACGAGCTTCCCGCTTGTCTTACAACGACTGCAGAAAGGGATGCCGCCTCGCGCGGTATCCCTTTTTGTCCGTACATTTTTCCTCCCTTTTAATACCAAGCAGTAAACAGACGGGACGATAGCCGAGATGAATGAGTTCTTTGGTAAGGCGCGACGAAGGAATGGTGCAGGCACCATGACTAAGGAGAAACAAAGCCAAAGGAGTCATTCATCCGGAACTCTCATGGATCACACAGTGCTTTTCCACATAGCTCAACAACGATCAATCGTCTCGTCTGTTTTGCGGAGTGGTACTAGTTCAATACTTCCGTTAAGCCATCAGCAAAAATGGCTCACGACGATCTCACGCAAGCAAGCTCTCGGCCATGGCGCGAACCTCGCCACCTCCACCGCCTAACATCCTGACCATTTCATCGATGCGCCCTTCACCATCAACTTCTTCGAGTCGGGAGAAAGTTCGGTCACCTTCGACGTCCTTACTCACCACAAAGTGGCGGGACGCCATTGCAGCAACCTGAGGAAAATGCGTGATGGCAACCACCTGGTGACGTTCACCGAGTCGGGCCATTTTTTCGCCTACGGCACGGGCAATCTCACCCCCAACGTTGGCATCAATTTCATCGAACACCATCAAGGGAGTGGCATCCTGCTTAGCCAAGGCACTCTTCACGGAAAGCATCACTCTGGAAATTTCGCCGCTGGAAGCAATCTGGCGCAATGGTTTCATCGGCTCACCTGGGTTGGGACCAAACCCGAACTCCACCGACTCCAAGCCACATGATTCCGGTTCTTTATTGGCGACCAACTGCACATCAAAAGCGGCCTGTTTAAAACCTAACTCTTTCAAATGCGTTGCAATCTCCTTAGCCAAACGGGGAGCAGCTTTTCGGCGGGACTCACTCATCGTCAGTCCGGCACGATCCAAGGCCTCACGTGCCGACGCCACCTCATCCTCCAGTTCCTTCAGCCGCTCTGACCGGTTCTCCACCGAATCGAGCCGCTGGGCAATTTCCTGATGAAACAAAAGCACATCATCCAAACTTGGCCCATACTTACGCTTCAAGGTTTCGAGGGTATTGATCCTTTCTTCGAGTCGGAGTAATTCCTCAGGATCCGTATTCAAGTCGACAAGGTAGTCGCGTAGAGCCACTTCCATCTCCTGCAGTTCCATGGCGGACCGATCCACACTTTCAAGATGTTCACGCAATCCAGGGTCCAGCTTTTCCAGATCCCGGCATTGGCGCTGTAGTTGCCCCATGCGTTCAAGCAGCGAGTCCTCGGCCCCGGAAATCATCGAAGCTGCTCCGGATGCCAATTCCAACAAATGGGAGCTATTGGACGCCCTCCGATAGAGGTTTTCCAAATCCTCCTCCTCGGACGGATTCGGAGCCGCAGCATCAATCTCGGCCAGTTGATGACGGAGCAAATCCAGTTCACGCTCCCCAGCCATCCCCTGAGTCTGAAACACCTCGAGCGCGTCGATCCTTTCACGCCAGGCTCTCCAGGAGCTCTGATATTCAGCGGGGTCAACTCCCGCATAGGCATCGAGCATTGCAAGCTGCCGATCTACCGAGAGCAGCCCTTGATGATCGTGAGGACCATGTAAATCCACCAGGTATTCTCCGACAGCTTTCAGCACCCCGAGGGTGGCCGGGCTGTTGTTCACAAACTGCTTGTTGGACGATTGCCCGATCACACGTCGGATGATCAGTTGACCATCATCGCAGACATCCAATCCGGAGTCCTCGAGAATCGCATTCACCAGCGGAGCATTAGGCAAATCAAAGACAGCTTCCACCGTACAGGTTGACTCCCCGGTCCTGATCAACGACTTATCCGCCCGTTCACCGAGAACCAGCTTAAGAGCTCCGACAATCACTGACTTTCCAGCACCTGTTTCTCCGGTCACGCCGACCAATCCATGGTCAAGCTGCCAGACAAGCGAATCAACCAAGGCGAGGTTTTTGATTTTAAGTAAACTAAGCATCCTACAAAAAGCTGTGCAGCTTCTAGCCTAATCATCGGCCCAAATCAATAGTGCCCGGACTAATCCGCCATCTTTTTTTTTACCGCTGCCCCACCTCTTCAGGATGTCCACATTAGCTTTTGCCCTGTGAATGGAACTGTGCCAGTCTCTCAGCACCTTGAATCCCGATATCATTCTCACCTTTCTAGGAACCAGCACATCCACCGGCGTTCCGGTCATTGGCTGTCGCTGCCCTGTCTGCACCTCGGACGACCCCAAACTCACCCGAACCCGCTCGTCTATCCACCTGCAGACACCTGAGCAATCCATCCTTGTGGATACCGGGCCGGACCTCCGGGAGCAAGCACTGCGCGAATCTCTCACCCGTGTGGATTCCGTGCTCTACACCCACGCGCACCTCGACCACATCACCGGGTTCGATGAACTTCGAGCCTTTTGCTGGCACCGTGACGAACCACTCCCCCTCTACGGATCCAAAGCGTGTCTCGATGAAATTCAACGTATGTTCCAATGGGCATTTCTCCCCAGCAATACCTACAAAGGCTACGTCAAACCGGATCCTCGCATCACCTCAGGACCGTTCCAGCTCAACAAACTAACCGTCACGCCCGTCCCCGTCGTGCACGGTTCGGTCGAAACCCAAGGATACCGCTTCGATTACCCTGGCTGTCCGTCCGCAGCTTACCTGCCAGACGTCAAACATATCCCGGACAGCAGCTGGCATCTGCTCGAAAACATCCCACTGCTTATCGTCGATGGCCTCCACCATCGAGAACACGCGACCCACATGAACTTCACCGAAGCTCTGGATACCGCAGAAGAGCTCGGAGCCGGGCAAATCTATCTCACCCACCTCTCGCACGAACTCAAGATCAACCAAACTGAAAAGGACCTGCCGGCCAATGCGCATTTCGCCTACGATGGCTTGCGTATCCACTTCAACAGCCAGGACACATCGGCAACGGCCCAGCACCTCTCATAATCAATGATCGCCCACTCCCATTTCCTAACAAGCATGAAAACCATCCCCCTCCTCTTCCTTCTCGGCTGCAGTATTTTGACGGCCAAGCCGATTGCACCTGAGTCTGTCGCCATTCTCTATAACAACCAGATCCCTGAATCTGAAGCCTTGGCCCGTCACTATGCCAAAGCCCGCAACATCCCACGATCCAACCTTGTAGGGCTGGAACTCTCCAGCAAAGATGAAATCACCCGCGAGGAATACAACAGCAGCCTGCGCGACCCGATCCGGGCGCTATTCGTCTCCCGCGGCTGGTGGAAAATGGCAAAAACCAAGGAGGGCAAAATCCTTCCCGGCCAAAGCAAGATTACCACGCTGGTCAGTATGCGTGGAGTCCCCTTCAAGATCAAACGTCAAGCGGTGAAGCAAACCGGAGAAAGCAAGCTTCCCAAGCATTTCGCCCAGGCCAATGAGGCCGCTGTCGATTCCGAACTGGCGATGGTCGGCGTGCACGATCTGCCAACACTCGGGCCGATCAACAACCCCTACTTTAAAAAAGAATCGTCCATCAGCGAAGCCAAGCTTCCCTTTCTCCTGCTCGTTGGCCGCATCGATGGCCCCAGCTATAAACTCTGCAAGCGCCTGATCAGTGATGCAGCCGCCACCGAAAAACGAGGACTCTGGGGAATGGCCTACATTGACCTCGCAAAAAAAGGTGGTGGCTATGTCGCCGGCGATCAATGGATGGAAAACATCGGCAAATTAAACCGCCAAGTCGGCATCCCCACAGCCATCGACCGAAATAAACAGACCTTCACCACCAACTACCCGATGAGTGACGCCGCCATCTACTATGGTTGGTATACCACCAACTTCAATGGCCCCCTCCTCAACCCGCACTTCAACTTCCGCCGGGGAGCCGTCGCCGTTCACCTGCACTCCTACAGCGCCTCCCATTTGCGCAATGCCAAAAGCCGCTGGACCGGACCTATTCTCGAAAAGGGCGCAGCAGCCACCGTAGGCAACGTCTACGAACCCTACCTTCACCTGACCCATCATCTCGACATCTTCCATGACCGCCTGCTCAAAGGCTACTCACTGGTCGAGGCTGCCTACATGGCCAATCCAGCACTCTCATGGCAAGCGCTTGTGCTCGGCGACCCACTTTACCGCCCCTTCATCCACTTCGAAGGAGGAGGAGAAAAAGATGATTTCGACCGCGACTATCGCGCGATCCGGATGGCCAATCAAATCTGGAAAGACAAGCCCGAAACCATGGTGAAAAAACTGCGGACCAAGGCGGCGGAGCTCGGCAATGCGACACTCTACGAATACCTCGGCCTCTGGCACCGCGAACAGAAACAAAACGAGGTCGCTATCGCCTTTTTCCAAACCGCGAGTAAAAAACACATGCTCAGCGCTGATCGGCTCCGGCAATGGATCTACACCGCTGACATCCACCGTCAATCAGGCAACAAAGTGCTGGCCATCGAAACTCTGAAAAAAGCCAAACTCATCATTCCGCAAATTCCGGAAAGCCAATCCGTCACCGCCCTGCTCAACATCCTCGACCCTCCTCCGCCGCCACCCGCACAACAAAAAGCGAACGCAGCAAAACCTTGATTTTGTCCACCCAGCCTAAGCTATTTTTCAAGCTGTGGCAGTGCCATCCTGATCAGGGCTCCAGCTACTCCCCGTCATCAAGAGGGATCACACGCCCGGCCTCTGTGCTGGCTGACAGCCACTCAAGCAGGGTTCCCACTTCGGCACTATCACCCCGAACCGCCTCCAAGGCAGCCCAGTCGATATGGGGCCGAGACTTCGCTGCCGCCACGCGGGTCACATCCAATTTTTCCATCAGAGCTTCTGTCTCACGGGGATGTGCATTCAGGATATTCGCAGGTCTCGGGAGTTCATCCAGAATTTCAGCGGTCAAACCAAAAGTAGTCACCCCAATACCAAAGCTTGTGCTCAGGCGGCGGATGCCCTCGGCCAGGGCCTCATCCTCAATCGGAGCCGCATACACCAACTCACCTCCCTGAGCCCAAACCGAAGCACTCAAGGTCTGGAAAAAATCCTCACGATAGGTATCATGGGACGGTAAGATCCTCAGACGAGCGGCATGCAGACGAAATGGAGGTAAGCCAAGTTGGGATTTGAGTTTCAACAAGGGAACCGCTTCTTCATCTCCGTCACCACTCTCCCAGTCGACGAGTAACATTTCAGGAAACTTCCACAAGTTGCCAATCGGAGCGTCCGCCTTAAATGGCTCACGGAAAGCAAAAGGAAAGCGCCCGTTGACGTCACACCACTTGTTGACGATCGCACGGAACTTGCGAATCCGCATCATCGCATGATCCACCTCGCCTTGATCATTTTGGATATCATCCAGGCGCCCTTGATACTGGGAAAACAATTCCTGCGCCGTTGAAAGCGCCGGTATCGGGGCGGTCCGCCGATAATACCCCTGCCCCTTTTCCACCTTCGCAATCGGAGAGGTCGGATCACAGGACATGATCGAAAAATGATAGCGCAAGGAAGCATCCGAATAGTTACCATCGAGTTTCAAGCGAATCAGTCGAATCAATTCGGTCCCTTTGATTGCCTCCTGGGGATTCGCAGGAAGGTAGTCGGGTAGTGCATCAGTCAGTTGCTTGCGTAGGCTCATTGTCGGCGTATAATTGGCAGGGTGTCAGGATGAATCCTCAGGAGTTCCTTAAGAAGTTAGGTGGCTCCTGCCCCCATCCAATCCATAGCACCCGATTGCCTCAAGCATTCTTTTTAAAATACTGAAAAAAAGCCACATTTTGTGAATAACTTTTTTAAGCTTGTCGTCTATCAAGCAATGATGTGTTATTTTTCCAGCATGAAGCGATATTTTACCCTCTCACTGATGACGCTTGCCTGCGTCTTGCCTCTCAGCCTGACACCCTGTGTGGAGGCTGCTGATGATATCAAAGCGGCGATTCAGGCCGAACGCATTGTCAAAGGTGTCAGACTGGCAAGCACCTTGCAAAACAACGACCTCAATGGACATCTGCGTAAGAAGGGCAAACGCACACCGATCGGGCTGTTTTTACGCGGAGAAAACATTCAGTTCCAGTATCAGGAGAACAAAGTCTGGCAGGTTTACCACATGCGATTGAAACAGAACCAATTCGACCTGTTTCAAATCCGCAATGGGAAAAATGTGGCCTTTCCCAAGGAGAAACTTGGCCAGCCGATCATGAACTCCGACCTCACCTACGAGGATCTGGCATTCCGCTTCCTCTACTGGCCGAACCCGAAAATCGTAGGACAACAAAAAATCAAACTTCAGCCCTGCCATAAAATCCGGCTGGAAAACCCAGGTTCAGGAGGCCGCTACGATATCGTCTACATCTGGGTGCACCAAAAATACAACGCGCTGATGCAAGTTGTTGGCTACGATAAAAAGGGAAAAATCCTTAAAAAATTCCACGTCACCGACTTGATGGATGTGGACGGAGGAAAGGGAAAGACCCTGAAAAAAATGAATGTGGAAACCTATAACCCGACCACGGGCAAGGTGACTGGTATCTCCTACCTCGAATTTAAAGAACCCAAGCCTGCGGCACGCAAAGGACTCGGAGGCCCACCCAAGCGATAACCCCAGTTCTTCGAGTTATACCATTTCCGCCGTTCTTTTGGTCGAATCGTATTACTCTACTCGCTCATACAAACCCATCCTGCAAAAAAATTGCCAGCCCCTCACGAGGCTGGCAATTTTTAGGTTGGGCGCTGATCAAACTTCAGCACCTAACCCTCAAACAACAAATTTTACCCCTGCTCCTTGGCACTCTGGCACTCGATGCAAAGCGACACCGAAGGTTTGGCCTTGAGACGTTCGATATTGATCTGCTTTCCACAGCCATCACAAATGCCATAGTTCCCCTCTTCGAGACGATCCAATGCATACTCAATCTTCTCGAGTAACTTACTTTCAGAATACCCCAACTGGTGCTCCACCGCTGCATCTGCGATCTTTTCTGCACGCTCAGTCTCATCGGCAATCACGCCGGCACCCACACCATTCATAATACCATGACGGTTTACATCTTTGAGCACATGCTGACGCTGTAGCTCCAAAGCCTCTCTCAGTTCTTTTGTTTCACTTTCGGTCATCGTTCCGTAGGGATGTTTAACAGAGAAACAATACGATAATATTTCACTTTTGCCACGCATATTCGGTTTACCAGCATGCAATTATTGCTCATCCTTCCTAGATATCAGAGCTTCCCAAGCGATCTCAACCTTGAAAAATCAAGGTAAAGTCGGCCACCACAGAGAATCGGTCCCATTCACTCTCCGTTTCCACATTCATCAGCTTTTCACTCATTCGCCCAGCTCCATCTATTTAAAAGAGATAAGGAAAATACAAACCGAGGCTTGGCAAGGCACCTCGATCCCCCTAGTTTGAAAATCACTGCCATGAGCCGAGACGCCATTTTTTCCAACATCAAAAATGCAATAGCCAAGCATTCCCCAACCACGCCGCTGCCAGATTACGACCCTGCCATTGTGCACTCCCCTCCCAAACTTGAAGGTGAGGATCTCTGGCAAATATTCAGTCGCAACTTTTCAGCGGTAAACGGCAAACCGATGCAGTCGGTCGACGAACTCATCGCCTTGCTCAAGGAGCAAAATCAATCCCACGGATACTGTGATCCCTCGCTCATGGACTCAATCGGGTCCAAACTGGTTGAAGCAGGGCTGAACGTTGAAACCGAATACGACCGAAGCCGTTATGACGATTATGCATTTGGCATCACCCGGGCAACCGGAGCCATCGCGGAAAGTGGCACCCTCATTCTCAATGACGAACAAACATCCGACCGCTTGGCAGCACTCAGCCCATGGGTCCACGTCGGAGTCATGAAGCGTTCTGAAATCCTGCGTACCATCCCCGATGCCATTGCCTCATTTGGCAATAGCCCAAATATCATCTGGGCCACCGGCCCCTCAAAGACAGCCGACGTCGAAGGCATTCTCATTGAAGGTGTCCACGGCCCGGGCGAAGAAATCGCCCTGATGCTGGACTAAAGAGCCAACCAACAAACCCACCCGGCAGGCGTCTCAAGGGTTTTCTTGAGACGCGTTCTCCGATTCCTCTGTTGGAGCTTTACCGGAAGGCAACGAACCGGAGGCCTCCTTGGCTTCGATATTGAACTTCTTATCTCCCATCCGTTCGACTTCGACAAAAAACGCTCCGAGTTCACGCTCCAGAGATAACTGCCCGGTGAACCAACACTCGAGATCCGTGATGCCGGCATCCGCATCAATCAGGACCGAAACAGCTTCGGCCCCCTGCTGGATTCGGAGCTGAACTTCATTTTGACCCAACTTGAAATGAGCCCGCCCTCCCAACAATTTGGCCAAACCTCGATCCTTCTCAGACAACACGGAGGCAGGCAGCAACCGGGCCGTTAGTTTATACCTTCCGGGACGTTTGATATTCAATGACCATGATCCGGAATATGCGGGGAACGATTGTTTGTATGATTCATGCTCATGGAGCCCCCGGATAATGGCGGTCAGCTTGGCCAACGCAACCATGGGCTCCGATGCCAAGGCCGAACCATCAGCGTGTACAATTCTGCTAGGACGCCAGTCCATGGCTGTGAGCCGGGTGACCGCATGATTGCCTCCCCCCCCCACATCAAAGGGCCGAGGATCGTTGATTGCCCTACGGGCCACTTGCCACCACTGACTGTGGGCCCTTAAAAGTTGTTGATGCGCATCTGCGTGTTCACCTAAATCCAAAGCACGATCTTTGTCGATCGACATCCCCTCGTTCACCGCAAACAAATTTAGGCCATCCACCAAAGCAAAGTGCTCGCCCAATACGACAGAGCCTTTGTGCCGATACTTCTCCGGAGAATCAGTCAAGGGCCAAGCTCCCTGATGATAGAACAGGTGTGCTTTTTTTTCCACCTTCCCGGTGCCAACCGCGATGGATAACAATTCGGGAGCAAGCTCCCAAACAGCGCGAGCTGAAAGCTTGGGTAACTTCATTTCCCCACCACCGAGCACAGAGAACTCGAATCCTTTACGAGTCACCTTACACAATACGCCGACGTGGCCGGATCTGGCGGCAAGTAAGGCATCCACCATCGCCTTCCCCGCTTTGCTCGACCTCCCCTGCCGGATGATACAGAAACATGGCCGATCCTTCGGAAGCGACTGAATCACAGAATCGATGGATTGACTTCCCGCGCTTTCAACCTCATCCAGATGCCGTTCCCCTTCATCCACCCCAAGCCAAAAGGAATCAAAACCTCGACCTGCAGGGTCATAGGGAGCTTGCAGCCCCATACCCCAGTCCCCAAGAAACAACGCATGATAACCGCTCTCTTTAAATTGATCGGCAAGGCTAACCATCAACACGGGCTTCCTTCTCCAGTCGGTATCGGAAACAAGCCCACACTCCAATGGCGTCCTGCCATACAGTAAGGCCGCAACATTCGTCACCTGCCCGGGAACCATCCAGTAGGGACGAGCCCTCGTAGCCTCGTTGCCAGCAAGATCCCCATCATCAATCAACACATACACATCCGCTTTCAGGGATTTTGAGGACAGCGGCTTGGCTTGCGTTTTTTGATTGGTTTCGGCAAAGACGAGCACAGGCAGCACCGCCATCACAACACCCAAGCTCAGAATCTTTACCAGCATGTGCGTATTCTACAGCATGCACTCAACTTGCCAAGAATACCTTTTCGCCTGTAAGAATCCCCGCTTGAAAAAGAAAATCGACCCCGAATAATGAAAATTAACTTCAACACACTATGCGAGTCCTCACCAGCATCACCATCCTCGTTCTCCACGTCGTCTTCCAGCTCAGCCATGCCGAGCCCCAGGAATCCATCCCCCCGACCAAAACAGGGAGTCCACTCAAGGTCCAAAATAGTCCATCCAAGGGAAGCTTCCCTCTTGTTGATGCGCAGCAAAAGGCCGCTGTGATTCACTACGACCAAGCGGACGCCAAGGTGGTATCCATTGCCGCCAAACTTTTTTCGAAAGACGTTCAGGCCGTCACGGGGGCGGTCCCAAAAATCACCACAGAAGAATCGAAGGATTCCAATCCAAGCATCCTGATCGGAACCCTCGGCAAGAGCCGCGCCATTGACCAACTCGTCAAAACGGGGAAACTCAATGCCGAATCCATCAAAGGCCAATGGGAGTCATTTCTCATCACCCAGATAGACCATCAGCTCATCATTGCCGGAGCCGACCGCAGGGGAACGGCCTTCGGCGTCTTCACTCTGAGTAAACACATCGGAGTTTCCCCTCTCTGTTGGTGGGCCGATGTTCCTCCGGCAACAAAGTCCCAACTGCACATCACGGCTAAGCACTACCGTGAAGGCTCCCCTTCCGTGCAATACCGTGGTCTGTTTATCAACGATGAAGCCATGGGACCGGAAAGCCTGCACCTCTGGGCAAAAGAAAACTATGAACCCGAGGAAGGCAGAATCGGCCCCAAAACCTATGCCAAAGTCTTTGAGCTTTTGCTTCGACTCAAGGCCAACTACTGCTGGCCTGCCATGCACGGTCCGTCCAAGGCATTCAACATGAACCCACAAAATGCCCGCATCGCCGATGATTATGCCATCGTTATGGGAACCTCCCATTGCGAACAAATGCTGCGCAATAACATCACCGAGTGGCGAGAAGAAAGCATGGGGCCATGGAATTATAAAACCAACCGCAACCGAATCTATCAATATTGGGAAGACCGGATCAAAACCAATAAACAATACGAAAACACCTACACCGTCGGGCTGAGAGGAACCGGTGACACCGAAATGGAAGGCACCAGCGGTATTGGCGAAATGGTCGGCATCACCCAACAAGCCCTGAAAGACCAACGAAAAATCATCTCCGACCACATCGATCACGATCCAAGCAAGGTCCCTCAAATCCTCTGCACCTATAAAGAAGTGCTCGAGATCTATCAACACGGACTCAAGGTCCCGGATGACATCACCCTGCTCTGGGCAGATGATAACCACGGCTACACCCGCCAACTCAGCACACCCGAAGAACAAAAACGCAGCGGAGGCTCCGGTATCTATTACCACTTATCCTTGTTAGGAACTCCCGACGGCTACCTCTGGCTCAGCACCATCTCCCCCACCCTGATGGCCTACGAGCTGAGTAAGGCCCACGCCTATGGAGCCGACCGAATCTGGGTGATCAACGTTGGTGATATCAAACCGGCCGAAAAAGAGCTCACCTTTGCCATGGATCTGGCATGGGACATCAACAGCTGGACACCTGAAAAGGCCAACCGGTTTATCCGCAGCTGGGCAGGAGAAACATTTGGAGCCGCACACGCAGAAGAGATTGCCGATGTGATGCAGGAGTTTTACCGACTTGCAGCAACCGGCAAACCAGAGCACGTCTATCGACTCGAATTCAGCGAACAAGAAATCGAACAACGCCTCCGGGATTACCGGAAGCTTGGAGACAAAGCCGAAGCCATCGCGGCATCACTGCCGAAAAGCTATCAAAGCGCCTACGACCATCTGATCCTTTACCCGGTGCAAGGCTGCCGCTGGCAAAACGAACACATGCTGATGGCACGGCTCAGTTTACTCAAAGCCTCCCGCGGTGATGCCAAACAAGCACTGGACGATGCCAAACAATCACAAGCGGCCACCCGCCAACTCGACAGCATCACCGCCCGGTACAATGCCGCTGGAGGTCAGGGAAAATGGGAGAAGATGATGAGCTGGTGGCCACGGTTCCACCGGGTCAAACCCGATACCGCCACCCCGGAACTCTGCAAGCAAATCGAAACCAGTACTCCGAACATCCGCCTCAACCTCGCTGAGGCTCGACCCAACCAGAACGTCCGATACAACAAGGAGACCCTCTCGGGAACGGCAGCAGGAGGCCGGGTCAGCATCCCCTTCACCTCCAGTCGAGCAGGTAACAATGCGCTCTGGGTCAGAACCACCATGCCAACCTACAGCAAATGGTCCTACGCAAAGTCAGCCCCACCCGTTCCCACGATCACGGGAACACTCAATGGCAAACCATTCAGCGGCGAACTCCACCCACATGGAAACCGCTGGCATACAGCCATCACCCCGCCAACCTGGTGCAAGCTCGGTGATGTCAGCATTCGTAAAGGTGAGAACCAGATCGAATTTCATCTATCCGATCCCTTGATTCAGATTTCTGACATCCAGATCAGCATGGTGCAGCCCGTCCCTGCCTCACCACGGTTCACCGTTTCCGCCGGAGATTTCACCAAACAAGGAAAAGGAAAACACTCCAGCATCAGCAAACTTCCGGACCTGGGATCAGGCAGCGGGGTTGCCTGCATGCCTTTTACTGCGCCCTCGCTCAATGACAGCCAACTCGTGGACGCGGCATGGGTTGAATACTCGTTCCCATGGAGCAAAGAGGCCACGCATCTGGTCATACGCACTCTACCCAACCAACGCATCCACGAAGGCAGGGGCGTGCGCTACGCGGTATCAGTCGATGGAGCTCCAGCCAACGTCTTTGATGTCCAGGCCGAAGAGTTTAGCTCTGAGTGGCAACACAACGTCATCCATGGCTACACCAGCCGCCGTCTGGAAATCTCAAAAAAGGATGCCACCCCGCTCGTGGTTCGCATTTACCTGCTCGACCCAGGCCTTGTTTTACAAGAACTCCGTGTCGAGTGATCCCCGTCAAAACAAGAGCATGTAAAGATAGCCGGCACCCATCGCCATACTGAGAATCACCACGAGAAAGGCCACAATAAGTGGAGTCTTGAATAATGCCTTCAAGAGAATCACCTCAGTCAGGCTGGCCCCGGCACTGCCAATAATCAAGGCCATCACCGGCCCCAGGCTCATGCCTTTGGCCACCAGAGCCACACTGAGAGGGATGACCGCCTCGGCCCGGATGTATAACGGGATCCCGATCACTGCAGCTACGGGCACGGCCCATGGATTGTGGTCGCCTGCGACGCTTGCGATCCACTCCGATGGCAAAAAACCGTAAATCAATGCCCCGAGAGAAACCCCCACCATGAGGTAAGGCAGCACCGATTTGAAATCGGACCAGGTGCTCACCCAGGCCTTTCGCCAACGACTCACGGACTCTCCGAAAACGCAACACGTCCCACCGCCTCCATCCATCCAGGCGCTGGCTTTGACATGCTTTTCAAACCCCAACCGCTCCAGGAGGTAGCCTCCGAGAACCGAGACACTCATGGCCACAACAAAATACAAGGCACTAACTTTCCAACCAAAGGTCACCACAAACAAACCAATGATTACCGGGTTCAACAAAGGGCTCGCCAATAAAAACACCATCATCACGCCAAAACCTGCACGAGCTCTCAACAAGCCCTTGAGAAAGGGAATCGTCGAACATGAACAAAATGGAGTCAACGCCCCCATCAATGCTGCCAACAGATAGCCCCTGCCATGCCGACTCGCCAATACCCGCTGCACCTTCTCCGGCGTCATCCACTCCTGCGCCAAGCCCACCAAGTAGCTGATCAACAAAAATAAGACCGTCAGCTCCAGGGCGAGAAAGATAAACATCCCAAGCGCCGATTCCATCATTTCCCATGTTATATTCATCATGCTATATCGTTTTATATTTCTAGATGTGTCGAAATATATCACCCACCCCTACCCAGTCAATAGATATTTCTGGTAATATCGAAATATAAGTTTAGAATGACGGTATCATGCAGCTGGAACAAGTAGCCAAAGCCTTCAAGGAACTCGGACATCCTACCCGTCTGGCGATATTCAAGCGGGTGGTCAAAGCCGGGCGACAAGGCATGCCGGTAGGAGAAATCCAGCAGCAATTACAAGTTCCTGGATCAACGCTGTCGCATCACATTGCCGGACTGGTATCGGCAACCCTCGTCTCCCAACGACGTGAAGGCCGAACCTTGTATTGTGTCGCGGCCTACGATCAGCTTGAATCGGTCATCCACTACCTGCAGGACGAATGCTGCAGCGACGAGCCCACAACCACTGAAGCACCATGACACCACCACCCTATCGCGTTCTCTTTGTCTGTATGGGAAATATTTGCCGATCCCCTGCTGGTGAGAATATTTTTCGCCACCAAGTTCAGCAGGCCGGTCTGGAGGACTCCATCCTGATCGACTCGGCGGGAACCATTGATTATCATGTTGGCCATCAACCGGACCGTCGTATGTGTCAGACATTGAAAAGCCGGGGGATCGCCAGCGAGGGATCAGCCCGACACTTCACCGCTCAGGATTTCATCGATTTCGATCTCATTCTGACAATGGACGAAGAGAACTATCACAACGTCACCAAACTTGACCCGGAAGGCAAGTTTCGAGACAAGGTCAAGCGCTTCACCTCATTCTGCCGGCAGGAAGAACACCGCATCAAAGAAGTCCCGGACCCCTATTATGGAGGAAACGAGGGCTTTGAATTTGTTGCTGACATCCTTGAAGATGGCAGCCGAGCCCTGCTCGAATACGTCCGGAATCAGGGATAGGGTCCTCTAGCTCAACAAAGCCAGAATAACGCAAAAAACGATGGGGTAAATCCAGCGGAAAATGCCATTTAGTTTTAACCCCATCTCAGGACGCCCCCGAGCCGAAACCCGGGCAACGGTCACCACCCCGATCAAGCCCAACAAAACCATCACGGTTGCGCCGAGCAACAACATGTCCATTTTCGTCAGATAAGATAAGCGGGGCAGTTCCCGACCAACCACAAAGCGGTGGGCGATCAAGGTGAGCATGGAGGTGACAGAGATACTGATACGCGGGTTGATCGCCTCGGGTGGCATCCAAAAAACCATCCATGCCATACACACGATGATGATGGCGGAAACAAGAATGGTCGCGACGTAATAGTTGACATGCCGGTCGGCATCAAAGCCGAGCCGAACTCCTGCAACATCTCCAAGCCTGGGAATCTCGTAGGGATCCAGTAAAACCCGAACATCCCCGATTTCCCAGTCTGAGATCGTCAAACGCTCAGGCCTCCCGGTAAATTTCTCATTCACGACAAAAACCACCTCATCGGGAGAGTATCCTTGAGAGACGATTTGCACCCCGAGCGATTGTTCATCCAGAGGGAAATTACGCAAATCCATCCGGGTAGTAAAATCTCCCGTAATCCGCTGCCGGTGCAATACCGTGCCATCCTGAGAAACTTCGGCAAGTTTGGGCAGCAGCGTTTTGACGTCCCGGTAATTCGCAATGCCTAAACGAGGATGCCAAATATCATCAAATGACATCTTCCTCACCTTCGGTGCCGAAGCATCCGCCAGGCGGGGGTCATTCCACTCAATCCGGACCGCAATGTCCGCATTAAACATCTGCTCAGCTCCGTCGATCTTGATGAGATCGATCATGTAAGCCCCCACCTTTACCTCAACGGACTCCGCAGGAGCTTTCATATTGAGATCTTCCGCCATGGCCATCGACGACAGCCAGAGAGCGAGGACGCTAACGACCATGCCGATGGGACATCGCAGACGCTGGTTCGATCCAGTTAGTTTAGAATCATTCATAGAGTATCAACAAGTAGGAACTCACTCTCAGGCCGCCTTCAGGCAAGGTCAAGTCAGGATTTGGTATCCTTCCAGTTACGGCGTTTCAACCCACTTCCTCGTCAAGGCAAATGCAAAGATCGACACCGCAAAGGAAACGACCAACACCATGGCCAGCACCCCAAAATACTGTCCAAAAAATAGCTCCAACCATCGTGTGGAACTCGGCTTAAACGAATACGGATACTTGGCATAACACAAGTGATCCGGATCAAAACCGGTCTTACCCCAGGTCATATTTTTCCGATCCCCGAAAAGTTCACTCCCATCATCAGCCAGAGCCTCATGATCATCATTCAAAGCATACTGCTTCACTGAGCCGTCAATACTCAAAACCATCGCCCGGCCACGATACACATCGGTATTGAACTTATAGCCATCGCCATACATTGAAGCTAACAAAAGAGGCGTGGACGGGTCATAACTGGAAGTGTCCATATTTTTGACATAGGCAAACCCACACTCGCCGGCTTCGATTGCCCGATCCATGCTTGAGACATCACCATCAGGTTGACGCTGATCCCTACTCCCTCCTCTGGCATAAAAGTTTTCCTCGGAGGTGATGTTGCCATTCTCAAAGAGCTGTTTGAAATAGTCGTTGGAATATTCACCTCTGTGCTGGGGGTAGCCATCCTCCATCTCAGCAGCTTGATCTCCAGGAAAAAAACCATAATCCTGATCAAATTCAAACAAGGCAAGGTGAAGTTGTTTCGAATTGTGGGCTGCGGTTGCCAGGCCCGATTTTCTCATACTCCTTACAACCATTGGCCCCATCAAAAACGCCACCACGACATTCACCATCAAAAAGACTCCAAGCGCAAACATCCAGCGAGCTGTCTTTTTTCGAAAGCCTCTGCGGGGAACATCATCTCGAGCTTTCATACTATCTTGTGAACTAACACAACAATAACATCGCTCCAAGACGATTCCATCACACTTCGAAGTCTCCGAAATCACTCGAATATTTTATTCTGCAAATCGAGTCCCTCCCCCCTCATTGACAACTACTCCTGTAAGCCAAAATCGCAGGAGGAATGGAAATAAACAACATAAGTATGATCAAGCCAGCATCAGTGAATAAAAAACGTTTTATCCACTTTGATATGCTTGGCTTGTAGGCGTAGGGATACTTGGCATAACAAAGATGATCCGGATTGAAGTCTGTATTTGGGCCGAACAAATTATTTTTTTCTGAAGCGACCACTTCATAATTATCATCCAGAGCATAATGTTTCACCGAACCATCGATTCTAATCGTCATCGCTTTCCTGCTATACACGTCGGTATTGAATTTATAGCCATCACCATACATAGCAGCCAATAAGAGGGGCGTAGAGCGATCATGTGAAGTATTCATGTTTTTGACATAGGCAAAACCACATTCACCAGCTTGAAGCGTTCGATCCAAGGTGGAAACATCCCCATCAGGTTGATACTGGCCCTTGCTCCCCCCCCTAGCATAAAAATTTTCTTCCAATGTGACATTTCCATTCACAAAAAGCTGCTTCAGGTAATCATTCGAGTAATCGCCTACACATTCGCTAAATTTCTCATCCATCTCTGCAGTTTGATCTCCAGGAAAAAATCCATAATCCTGGTCGAACTCAAACAAGGCAAGATGCAGTTGCTTGGCATTGTGCGTCGCTGTCGCAAGGTCAACCTTCCAGCGTAGATTGCCTCCGAAAAAACCATAAACGATGGGTATAACAACAAACCCAACCACGACATTCACCATCAAAAAGACGGTCAGCACAGGGACCCAGCAAGCCATTTTTTTGCGAAAACCTGTTCGCGGCATCTGATGATCAGCACTCATACTGAGCGGTAAATTGACATAAACCTGCGATCCCTCCAAGGGCATAATCGCAGGTTGCGAACCTCTCTATCAATTTTCCGAGGAACGGGCCTTCACCTCGATCACGCCCTGGGAGTTTTTACTAGAGTCGGTTGAGCACACAATGTGCAACTCTCCCTTGCTCACCGGCTGATCCAGTCGGATGAGATAGGTGTTATTTTTCGATTGGTGCCCGGTGCTTCCACGGTGACGGTCTTCGACCACAAGTGCCCCCCCCTGGTACAAGGAAACCGAATCAATACTCAAGGCGGACTTCCCCCGCTTGTATTGTAGTTTGACTTCATAGGTCCCCGGCTGCTTGAAGCGATCGCCGACATCAATTTTCCAAGTCACAGGCGTATCACTGCAATGTCTGGAATCCCAGCCATAGTCGAGCGAAACGGGTCCGGCAAAGCGTTTGGCCAAACGATAGCTAGCCTTACCCATCGGGCTCTCTTTGTCCAATGCGTAAGCGGCCATCAACTCTCTTTCCATCTCGGGCAAGTGGTTCCCCCAGCGGCGGTAGACATTGCCTTTGGCCGCCAAAATCCACTGCTTTTGTTCCGCGCTCAACTTAGAGATCTGTGCCTGTTCGTCGAGCCATTGCAGTGCTTCTTCATATTTCTTTTCGCCGATCAATTGATTGGCTCGGCCCATTGTTTTCCGCCCATTCAATTCAAGTATTTTAATCAAACCCGATTGATCATTGGGGTCCGCTTCACGCATGAGTTTCAGCAATTCCGCACGCATTCCCGTGCCAGTTTGAATGGCATCATAGAGTGATTCCGCTTTCTCGATCCCTTGCTGGCTAGAGGCTTGCGCAATCAGAGCATCACGCTGGGCCCGCTGCTGAATCCCCTTCTCGATCAAGCCAAGCGCCTGGGATGCCATCAAAGGGAAGTCCGAACCACACCACTGGGCAATCATCCTTCCCTCCGGATCATAAAGCGCCAGCACCGGGTATGACCTGAATTTCAGTTTCAGCCCCTTGATGCTCTCATTGAATGCCTTTTTCTCATCCTCATCCAGACCTTCACGATAATCCACGCGGCAGCTAATCACAGCATCAGCCAACTCGGATTTAAAATCAGTCTGGTCCCAGATTTTTGTTTTAAATTTTTCCCCCAGCCGGTTCCAGTTGCTGCCGTGGACAAACAACACAATATCCTTCTTCTGCTGCTTGGCCAGCTTAAGGGCTTCCGGCCAATTGTCGGCGGACGTGGGAGCAGCTGAAAGGGAGATCGGCATAAGGAACATCCCTACACAGCATAGCAATAAAAACGTCAAAGAGTGTTTCATAATCTGATTACAATGAGGTCGACAAACGGATTGGGGTCTGGTGTTCAAAACCATTCTAACTTCTTCTTTGGCCATAGACCCTCACGTTGTTGAGATGGAGAAAATCGCTCCCTTGTTTGGTTAAGCGGAGATAGCGCCCCCGGATATTTTTCCCCTTTAAATCAATCTTCCAAACCGCCTGAGCCTTGTTGAGCAATTCAACGGTCTGCCAGGTTTTGCCATCTTCGGAAACTTCCACTTTCAGAGGAACCGCCCGACTATGAAAACGGGTCCAGTTCACCACCTCAATGCCGCGAATTTCCCCAAATTGCTTCATCGCAATCTCAACCCAAGGGTCCTTCTGACGCCCGGTATGAAAATATCCAGGCTGACGACTGGGAAGAAAGTAATGTTTCCACGGAGTATCGTAGCGGCTGGTGCCACTCGTCCGCACCATGGCTCCATCCGATAACAACTCACCGGGAAATGCCGCCTTGTCACGTTTCGATGACTTCTGCAGCTCCTTGAGCATCGCACCGGCTAATTGGAAGCTGGCGGCATCATTTTGTTTTTGCGCATCGAGAACCAAGCGGTTCGCCATGCCGTAGAGGGCTTTCTCGCCGTCTTCCCCCGTGCCACGGCTCATCGTTCGCGTGGCAATCGAGATAAACTGCTTCCGCTGTTCGATCGACTTATTAAAATGCGCCTGCCCCCACCCCAGCGTAGGTCCGGCAAAGGTGGCTGAGTCCTTATGCTGCTGCAAGAGACCTTGGAAAAAAGTAAAATGATCCTTGCTGTCCGAGCCAATATGCTTGAGCTGCTGGGCAAGCACACGTTCGAAATCCCAACGGTTCGGCCCCCAATCAGAAATCGACCGGTGAAACTCACCAAGCAAGCGAATCTTTTCCTCGGTTTTGAGCCCTGGTAGCAGCTTGGGATAGGCATAGCGACTGATCAGCATCCAGGCAACCTCAGGGTATGATGCGTAGGACTTGATCGCAGCCTGATGAAAGGCTTTCCAATGGGCTTCATTCCCATCGCCTTGCGCATTCAACCAGTCACCGTAGGCCCGCCAGGCTTCATAATGCGTTGGCTGGCTTCCGATGGCAGCCAAGTAGGCAGCCCGGGTCTTCGCTACGGATGCCGACGAAAGCAAGCGAGCCTGCCAAAGGTGGGCATAGGCTTGTTTCAGCGATTTTTGATCTGCAAACACATCCTCGGTCAATACAAGGAGGTTGTAACTTCCACTGTCGTAAAAACGGACATGCACTCCTCGCTTCCAGCTCAAGGAATAGGCGGGCATCCATTTCCCGCGAGCCACTCGAACGGTGTAGGCACAGTGACCTGGTTCACCCATGGTTGTGGCCGGAATACCATTCGCCACTGCCGCGGCTGCACCGTATCCTGAAAGCCGACCACAGACACCACCCACAAAGCGGGTCATCTGCGTAAAGGAATCGAAACTCTCCTGAAACGGCCAGTAATACATCGAGCCATGCACGCTGTCACCAAAGTCATTGTGTAAGCGGTAGGCCAGCTGCCAACACGCTCCCCGGTAGCCTTCGGCAGGCAGTTTGACATTATCCCGCAGCCACAACTGGGAAGCAGCCCCGCCATGCATACTCAACGAGTGACCGGCAAGGTACCGTTTCTCCCATGCCTCTAGATCATCATAAATGGGATGCAGTAGTTCCAGTTTCTGGCTATCACGGTAAAAAACATAGCGCGTCCAGGCCTGATCAAGCGGCCAGTCCCGTCTGCCATACTCCAGAGCAATCGCCACCGATAGACTCTGCAAGTCCTTCTGATTCGCGCATTCCGGGTCCTGTTTCCATAAGTTTGCCAAATGAGCCAGAGTGAGGGCAGGCTTTTCAATCGGCCCGGAGGTCATCAGCATCTCCAGCCAGGATGCTTGTTTGCGTAAACGCTCAATAAACTTCGCTCCCTCCGGCGTAGCCCCGGTTTGTTTCACAAGCTCAGGTGTAAACGTATCCAAAAAAGCAAATTGCATCAGCTTACTCCGGGACGAGGCGCGTAAAAACTGCTGGCTCAGTGGATCTCGCCCCCTTGATTGTAATTCCTCCCTGAGGCTGGTTTTTAATTGCTGATACTCCCTTTCAACATCTGCCGCCCCCGCCGCGGTATCCCCAGCGGCTGTGGCTGCAGTAAGCAAGGTCATGGAAAAGAGCCACCCCCAAAACAAGGAGGCCATCTTAAGCTTCGAAATCTGTAGCGACATGAGGGTCCGAGTATTCATTCGTCCCCATGAAACGCAAGCAACGAAGGAAATCTGTCACCGCCACGACAAATTTAATCCTCCTTGTTTGCCCTGGATCCCGGATCCGGATTTTCGACAAAAGACGCCGGGGCAACCAAACCTGCGGACAAAACCATCTTGGTTGCTTCTTCGAGACTCATCTCACTATCCTCCACCTTGTCATCATCGACAATGATCACAAAGCCCGTCATCGGGTTGGGGCTGGTCGGAATAAACACCGATGTCACATCCTTGCCTGTCTGCCGGTCATGATAATTGCCAGTTACGAAGCTCAACATCCGGCACCCCGGACTTGGGTATTCGACATAAGCGACACTTTTAAATTTTCGGTCGCCCCCAAGGTCTCGCACAGCATCAACAAATTGTTTCAATGCCGAATAAATATAACCCAGATATGGCAAGCGCTGCATGCCACTGTCAAGCCAGTGAAGCAGTCGATGCCCCGGTTTGCTCGCGACGCCAAAACCGATCAGCAACAGCAGAATCACCGGCATGAGAAAGCGTAGAAAATTCGACCCGTGAAAAGCAAAGTCCCCCGACACCAGATCCGGTCCGCTACGCATCAAATTCAGTGTCTTGAGTGCCATGCCCAGCATGGCATCACCAACCCTCATGAGCACTTTATAGACGATCACCAACAACCAGATGGTTCCTACAATGGGAATCACGGCCGCCAAACCACGTAATAAAAACCCAACCACCTTGCGCAGCAAAGGGTGCCGACTCAGGGTCTGCTGCCTGATGATTTCGTCTTCGTCAAGTGGGTCCATTGCGTGCTGATTGAGCGTGACTTCGAGGTCAATCAAAGTATGGCCCAAACCCAACAATTCTGCAACCCCTCGTTAGCCGTAGAGGTCGAATAAAATGGCTAGGTCTCATCAACAGGAATGGCCCTGTTCGAGCGATCCGGCCCAGGAAAAGCCCGGGGGCCTGGTGCTGGAAGCGGGTCTTCCTCCACGGGAACCGCTCGGGATGGAGCCCGTCCGTCCGGACGAACCCACGGGTCACGTGGAACGGGATTAACGGGAACGACCGGGCTGGGAACCAGAGGACGAAGCGGCGTTTGTTCGGGAACCAGACCATCCGACCGATAACCGGCACCGGGAAGGCCCATCGCAGGGTCAAGCCCACCGTCATCTTCTTCCTCTACAGGCACAGCGCGTGGAGCTCCCTCGATATCCAAAAACTGTCCCTCGTCATCCTCTTCTTCGATCACCAAAGCCTTCGGTGGAGGAGCAATGATGATTTGGATATCCTTCTTAAAGTGCTCAAAAAAGGCATTCACCATGGGCGCGGCCTTACGACCACCACTGAGTTTTTCATTGGGTTTCCCCTCGTACAGAGCCGCAAAGGCAAAGCGTGGATTTTCATACGGGAAATAACCAGCAAACCATGCCAGGCGCTTGTTTTGGCTTTTGGGTCCCCACTGTGCCGTTCCGGTCTTACCACAAAGCACCGTATAGCTAAGGCCAGCGCGCTGCCCGGTACCGTATCCGGCATTCACAACCTGCATCATTCCCTCCTGAACGGCATCGACAGCCGTCGGGTCGAGGTTGAGAAAATTGCGTCGTTTCGGCTCATTGGCGACCAACACGCGCCCACCGACATCCTGGATCTGTTTGACCAACCAAAGTTTGGGAAGTTCCCCGCCGTTGGCAATACCAGCCATTCCTTGGGCGACTTGCAGAGGTGATGCCAGCATCACTCCCTGCCCGATCGATAGGTTCGCGGTATCTCCATCCATCATACGCCGTTTGTGATGTTTTTTCATCCACTCGTTCGTTGGGATCAAGCCCGGGGTCTCCCCGACCAATGGCAGGCCGGATTTTGATCCATAACCCAATTTTCTCGCAAGTGAGAGAAAAGCCGTCGGCCCAGTCTTAATACCCACCTGATAGAACCAGGTGTTGCAAGACCTGGCAATCGCACGTTTCACATCGATGTCACCCTCTGGAACCTTCGTCCAGTTACGGAACCAATGCTTTCCAATCCTGATCGCAGGAGGGCAATGAATCAAACTTCGCTCGGAAACCTCACGATTGTTCAAGGCTGCCAGTGCAACCACAGGCTTGAAGGTCGATGCCGGTGGATACCCCCCTTGAAAGGCCCTGCCAAAAAGCGGGGTCCCGGGGTCCTCCCTGAGTTCCTGATACTTATCATTGCTGATGTAGGGCATGAAATCGTTCAAATCAAAACTGGGGCGTGAGGCCATGGTCATCACTTCACCGGTCTGAATATCAATCACAACAAAAGCGCCCCGCGAGCAGTATTTTTCCAGCACCTCTTCGGCATATTTTTGCCAATCGAGATCCAGAGTGGTGACCACCGTGCCGCCCGGTTTGGGGCGACGCTCAAACATTTTTACGACTTCAGTCCCATCCGCCTCATAATCCTTGCGCAACAAACCCGGCTTTCCTTTCAATACATCGTCGAAGATTTTTTCAAGTCCGGCACGGCCCTCGGAATATTCAAAGATCGGATCGCCGTAATTGATCGGGCCTTTTTCGAGTTTTCCGGAACTACCCACATAGCCGATGATATGGGCTGCCGCATGCTTTTCTGGATAGCTTCGCAAATAGACGGGGTGCAGGATCAACCCGGACATCAATGACTTTTCGACCTCCTTTTTTTTCTTTTCATCCACGACATGGGTGACGGGCATCGCCAACCACCTCCGATGCCGGTAATGATGCCAGAGTTGGTCATCAGAAATATTCCACTCGATCCCAAACAATTCGTTGGCTTGGGCAATTCGTTTTCTCGCCCAAGCGATGACCTGCGCTTTCTCAGCTTTCTCAAATTGACCGAACATCAAAGCCGGATACCAAACCACCTTACTCTGGGCAAAGGGCTTACCATTACGATCGGTAATCTGGCCGCGAGGGGCCGGAATGGAAAGGGTCATCGTCCGGGCGTCCGGCCTCACGGTCAAGGAGCCCTCAAGTCCTCCACCCTTGCGAGGTTCGGATCCAGGGCGCAGGATTCCTTCATCAGCCTTGCGCATCGCCTCAAGAGCCTCAGATCCGGGGTTTGGTTGATCCTTCTTTGCTGCCCCGTATGGAGAAGCGGGTATGGGAGTCACCCCTGGCGGCAAGGCTGAAGCGTTCTTTCCGGGCTTCCGCTCTTCTGTCACCGGAGGGCTCGTAGTTCCGGGCTCAGGCTCCGAAGCCGCCGTCGCCGCCGAAGAAACAGTGATCGGCACGCTTTCCCGGACAGGATCGTTGACCTGAGCTTCCGGCAGGGCCGCCGGCTGATCATCAGTCTGGGTAGATGCAGCTTGAACCGGATTGACTGTCCGGTCTGTTGAAACGGTCTTCTTGTCTAGTACAGCGGGCATCTCAGCCTGCTGTGGCTCTACAGGATCTTGCGCATTCCGTTCCCCTTGAGGATCAGGACCCGGAGAGACCGGCTCACTTTTCTGAGCTTGATCTGATGCTGGCTGGCTGGCATCTGCTTTAGCGGCTTTAGGGCTCTGGGCGGGCTTCTCAGGCTTCGGGCGTTGTGGGATACGCGTCACTCCGGGCGGCAGATCAGCATCCCGGTAACCACGCTTCGAGTTTTCCTGACCAAGGCCCACCTCATGGCAAACCAATAGTAAGCACACCACAGCCCAGCACACGGCACTCGTCCCCGTCCATGCCGAGCCTGCTCCTCGTTTCATTGCTCGTAAAACCATCAATACGCAGGGAAGTTGCCACAATTTAGGGCGTTAGGCTATCTCGAATTTTGTCCACCTCCATGGCTCAGGGGAATGCCCTCATTCACTTGGTGAACTGCTCTAAAAAGGCATTCAACTCCTTCAGCGTCTTGATTTCACTCACCAGTTTGGCTTTCTGCACATACTCAGCCGCGCCCAAATCCACATCCAGAGGTTTGTTTTCAGCTTCTTTGAGCAGTTGCCTCAACTTTTCGCCCTCTCGGGTTTCCGCCTGTTTTTCGAGTGCCCGGATGCATTTGCCCTTGGAAAAATAATACCGTTGCTGAGAGCCAACGTCCAAGGTTTCGGGACGCTCGGGATCGACCTCTCCGTTTTCAGAGGGAACAAACTGCCAGTATTCATCCACCGCATAGATAAAAAACAACTCACCTTCGTGAAAATAATAGGTCTCGTGCGTAAACCCATGGTCACTGAGCAATTCAATCTGAAGCTTTTTCAGTTCCCCGTCAGCACGGGTATAACGAATCATTTTGGGCTCATACGGCAGCTCGGACTTCGCCTCAATCACTTGTTTCTTCAAGGATTTATCCGACTCAATCTGCTGGTACCACTTCTTGATTCGCTTGATCTGGGACTCGACCTCCGGATTGGCCGAAAACACAACTCCTGTCATGCAGGCAAAGCCACAGAGGATCGCAATGATGTTCTTCATTTCGAAATTCTTATCGATCCCCCGCTGATTGACGAGCCAAAATGTCCTCATGTCAGAATCCGCATGGAATTCATCCTTGAATCAACATAGGATCAACAGCAAGATCCATCTCACCGACAGGGGAGTCTCGCGATCGCGGGACTGAGACCATGCAGCGCGTGCGTGAAACCCTCCGAACCTGATACCGGATCATGCCGCCGCAGGGAGCTCGAAATGACCGCCACACCGGTAAATCAACCTTTTCGTAGCCCGCCTGTCAGCGCATTCCGCCGACAGGTTTTCTTATTTCAGCCTACTTCATTTTTGAGATTCACCACCAACCCGACCACTATTTGCCATGATTTCAGCCAACGACGCCCCCAACACTCCTGAAAACGCCAAACAGCGCAGCGATTACACCGGAACCTTCATCGAAGATATCGATAACTCAGCCGAACTCGAAACCATCGCCAAGGACCCCACCCATTTCCCGAATTCCACCCGGGTATATGTGAACGGCGAGATCCACTCGGACCTTCGTGTTCCGATGCGTGAAATTCGGCTCTCCGATACCGAACACCAAGCCTCACCCGGTTTTCCCGAGGGACGCGTGGAAAAGAATCCGCCCATCCGGGTTTACGATTGCTCCGGCCCCTGGGGAGATCCGGATTTCAATGGTGATGTCACTCAGGGACTCCCCGCCCTGCGACGTCAATGGATTCTCGATCGTCAGGATGTCGAGGAATACGATGGCCGCGAAGTCACCGCGGTCGATAACGGTTATCTCTCCAGCGAACATGCGGAGAAATACAATGCCAACAAAGCGGCCAAAAACAAACTGAAGGAATACCCCGGCCTCAAACGAAAGCCGCTGCGCGCATCAAATGGACATCCAGTCACCCAAAAGTGGTATGCCGACCAAGGAATCATCACCCCGGAGATGGAATACATCGCCATTCGCGAAAACATGGGACGGATGGAAGAATTCAAAACCATCTGCGACCAATACCCGAACCTCAAGGACCTTCCGGATGACGCCTCCGAACGCATCAAACAACTCTGCGCAACTCCGGATGGCTACGAAATGCCCCGCCCCTCGGAAATTGACCCCTTCAAGCAGGTTTCACGTAATGTGATGAACCACCAGCACCCGGGACAAACGTTCGGAGCCCAGATCCCAGCGGTGATCACGGCGGAATTTGTCCGCTCCGAAGTCGCCCGCGGCCGGGCCATCATCCCTGCGAATATCAACCACCCGGAAAATGAACCGATGATCATCGGCCGGAACTTCCTGGTAAAAATCAATGCCAACATCGGCAACTCCGCAGTGGCCTCGACCATCGACGAAGAGGTCGAAAAAATGCGCTGGTCGACCAAATGGGGCGCTGACACCGTCATGGACCTCTCCACGGGAAAAAATATCCACGCCACCCGCGAGTGGATTCTACGGAACTCCCCCGTCCCGATTGGCACCGTCCCGATCTATCAGGCACTGGAAAAGGTCAACGGCCGGATCGAAGATCTCACCTGGGAGCTCTACCGCGACACCTTGATCGAACAGGCAGAACAAGGGGTGGATTACTTCACCATCCACGCCGGAGTTTTGCTTCGTTTTGTCCCGCACACTGCCAGACGCATGACCGGCATCGTTTCCCGCGGAGGGTCGATCATGGCCAAGTGGAGCCTCGCCCACCAAAAGGAAAACTTCCTCTACACCCACTGGGATGAAATTTGCGACATCTGTGCAGCCTACGACGTTTCCTTCTCCATTGGCGACGGCCTGCGCCCAGGATCCATCGCCGATGCCAACGACTACGCCCAACTCGCCGAGCTGGAAATCCAGGGTGAACTCACTCAACGAGCCTGGGCCAAAGGATGCCAAGTGATGAACGAAGGCCCCGGCCACGTGCCACTGCAGTTGATCCAGGAAAATATGCAAAAGCAAATCGAGTGGTGTCACGAAGCCCCCTTCTACACACTCGGACCACTGACTACCGACATCGCTCCAGGATACGACCATATTACCTCTGCCATCGGAGCCGCAAACATCGGTTGGTATGGCTGTGCCATGCTCTGCTACGTCACCCCAAAAGAACACCTCGGCCTACCCAACCGCGACGACGTGCGAGAAGGCGTCATCACCTACAAACTCGCAGCCCACGCTGCCGATCTCGCCAAAGGACACCCCTCAGCCCAGGAACGTGACAATGCCATTTCCAAGGCCCGGTTCGAATTCCGTTGGCGCGACCAGTTTGCCCTAGGCCTCGACCCTGCCCGAGCCATTGATTTTCACGATGAAACGCTGCCGGCCGAAGGGGCAAAAACCGCCCATTTCTGCTCGATGTGCGGCCCAACGTTCTGCTCGATGAAGATCACAGCCGATGTCCGTAAATACGCCGAAGAAAATGGCTACACTGGGAAAGAAGCCACTCCCAGCGCATAAGCATCCCCCCAGTTACTTCCCATGGGGAAGCTCGACTCCATTTGTCTCGGCCCACTGCATCGCAGCATTGGCATCCTGTTCGACCCATCGTTCCAAACTATGGTTGAGCATCTGGTTGCGGCGGCGCTCATCGGATATCGCATGCGCCCATTGCGTAGCCGCGGCCGGGTCAAATGAGCCCGAAGCCTTGGACAGGCCTGCGATTCCTCCGTCACGGTTCGGGCCGGCGGGTTGCTGTAGCAGCCAAGTGGCCGCAGCTTCAGGATCCTGGCGAGTCCAATTCCACATCACATAGCCCATCGCGTCCCTCGTTCCATTACCCTCGGATTGGGCCATCACCCAGCCTGCCGCATCCGCAGGCTCTTGCCGGGCCCAACGACTTGCCACATCCCTGACATAGGAATCAATGCTTTCACCACCTGCCAAACGGTCAAGGTAACCGGCGGCAGCAGCGGGGTCGAGTTTTGCCCATTCGTCCACAACCTCGCGAATCGCCTGAGACCGTTCCCCTCCTTCCAATGATTCGGCCCATGTAGCCGCTTCCGACGGTGAGTTACGCGCCCAAGCTTCAGCCAACTCACCGACGACCTCCGAACGCACGCGCCCAGGCTCCAAAGTGGCCAACATCGACGTTGCCTGTTGGGGGTCGCTTCTACCGATCTGTGAAATCACCGCAGCCAGAGCATCGCCTTGCTGAGCCTCGGGCAAGGTTTTGGCCCAGGCAAAGGCAGCATCCGGATCCTGCCGCATCCATTCACCTGCCACAATTTCAGCCATCCGACTCCCATATTTTCCATACCGACTCATTTCATTGGCTGGGTCAGACACCCAGTCGGCGGCGCGTCTGGGGTCCATCGCCGTCAGGCTGGAAAGTAAACTGCTGGAGCTCCACCCCCGGGACTTATAGCTGAAATCCGACAAACACGCATACGCGGCATCCGGATCAGATTGAGCCCAACGTGCCAACAGCACGTGCTCGAGCAAATCATACTCCTTGCCCTTACCCATCAATTGACGCAACGACTCCAAAACGAACGGGATCTCATCGGCAGAGACGGCCTCAGCATAGGCGAGAACCTTTCCCAAACGACTTACGGGGTCGGTATCCCCAAGCGCAGCCAACAAGTCCTTCTCAGAAAAACCCCCAGGTCTTTTCTCGCCTGATGACCGTCGGGCATGGCTCAGACGAGTCTCAGAGCCCTCCCCGAATCTGGTCAGAGTCCTTTCTCTCTCAACTTTAGCCGCAGCCAAATCCTGCTTCAATTGACGGTTCTCCGACTGCTGCCATGCGATCAATGGAATCGTAATCGCAAGCACAATAACAACAGGTAAAATAGATTTGTTCATATCGATGGCCACCAATCGGCAATTAAATGATTCGAAACACCCCGAGAAACATCGGTTCACATCATTCAACTCAGAACATGGTATGACGACAAGCCAGAATTCCACCTACCTTTTTTTCACACGAAATGCGTAAATCCTCCAAATCGACATCTTCAATGAAGCTGATATTTTTTCACTTGCATACCTATTAAATTTCTATTGAATTGATTTGCGGAATCTGTGAAATTTCGCATCAACGCACAACACATATTTTCAACATGAAAAGCACATTCATCGCCACAATCAGTGTCTTAGCGGCATCCGCTATTTCCGCTACGGCAGCACTCACAGCAACCAACGTAAATGCAGCAGACAACGCTGGCAACAGCTACTTTGGATTTGCAGTAGACCTGTCGTCTAACGTCGTCACTTTATCTGAAACGCCTGCTCCCGCTACCTTTGAAATCGACACCCTCGAGTTAACAGGAAGACCATCAGGCGGAACCTATGGGGCCATGAAGATTGCAGTCTATGAATTTGCAGGAGACGGCACGGTTGGTGCTTTTGTCGGTCTTTCCGATGCTCAAACTCTCGCAGCTGCCACAGCTGTTGAATTTAATTTCTCAGGAGTGACCGTCAACACCTCAGGAACCTACCAGTATCTCTTTGTAGGAGACAGCACAAGTGAGGCAGACCTCGACACCGAAGGTTTTGCCGGCTATAATGCAAATGCCGTCAGCTCGAGCCTATCCATGTCTCCAAACGGCTCTCTCCCATCGGGATCAGGAACTTACAAAAACAGCACCCTCAACGACTGGGAAGGCAGCTTCCTCCCGGAATTCACCTTCACAGCCGTCCCGGAACCTTCAAGCATCAGCCTCCTCGGGCTCGGACTGCTTTCCCTCTGTCTACGCCGCCGCAAATAACACGCATGGCTACAATTTAAGATTTCATCAAACCGCTCATTCCTCAGAATGAGCGGTTTTTTTGTGGCATCACACAATATCATATTCTTCCTGTCAGCTTTCTCAATCTTGCGGTATGATGGGTAGCCCCGTATGCACAAATCACTCCCAGACAACCAACAAGCGGAACATCTACCGCAGAACTTGTCGCAGCAAGAAATCGAATCGAAGATCGAATCGGTTCAATCGGATTTGCGAGGATACATCATTTCTCTCTCCGGGCACAGTGGGGATTGCGATGACATCTTGCAGGAGACCAACCTCTTCCTCTGGGAGCGTAAGGACGACTTCGAAGTGGGCTCCAATTTTAAAGCCTGGGCATTCAAGGTTGCCTATTTCAAGGCCATGGCCATCCGCCGTGACAACATTCGGCGTGGAGAGGTCGTGTTTAGCGAGGACATTGCCCAACGCATTTCCGCCGAAGCCGGCAATTTTTTCAACCAGCGCCCGGACACCATGAATGCCATGCGGGTTTGCCTCGGCAAGCTCAGCACCGACCATTTAAAACTCATCAACGTCAAATACCTGCAAGGAAAATCCCTGAGTAGCTTTGCACTTCAGACTGGTAAATCCGTCGATGCCATCCATAAATCGATCTCAAGAATTCGCCGTGCATTGCGCAGCTGTATCGAAAAACAACTCTCAGAAAATCATTAGCCTGGAACCATTCCTCAAGCACCCAACGCATAGCGATGAAACCAACAGCTGAATTCACAACACTGGTAGACAAATGTCTCTCCCAGACGATCTCACGTGTCGAAATGGCACGCCTCGAAGAGTTCCTGGAGGATAATGAGCACCTGCGGTATTATCTGGAACTTGTTGAGGTCGAGGGTAACCTTCCCTATTCGCTCGACGCCGGCGTCATCTTGCAACCGACCGCAAACACATTCTCATGGCGGAAACTCATCCGACCATTGAGTATCGCAGCTGCAGCCGTGATTGTTTTTTCCGCGGGTTTCTACATCGGCTCCCCGCCTCAAGATTCATCAGCCGAGGCGTCCGCTGGTGGCAACAAAACACGCCCGGCGAGCAAAGCCGCGGCCATCACCAGTCTTGTGGGCGTCACGTGGGAGAATGCAGCTCCGGAATCCATCAAATTAACCAATGATAGCGAGGCCCTTGCCTTCACTTCAGGTTTGGTGGAAATTTCCTTTGGGAGCGGCGTACGCTCACTAGTTGAGGGCCCCGCTGTGATCAAGGTCACGGGAGAAAACTCAGCCATTTTAGAACGGGGACGCATGGTTTCCGAAGTCCCCAAGGGTGCCGAGGGGTTCACCATTGACTACCCGGATGGCAAGGTGGTTGATTTGGGAACTGAATTTGCCATCCACGTCCCCCAAAACCAGCATGGAGCAGAAGTCGGAGTCTTCCGTGGCGAGGTCGAGATCTATGACCGGGAGCAAAACACACCTCTCAAGATCTTGGAAAACCACGCCGTGGTTCAAGTGGCAGGATCCCGCAACCCCTTTGCATCGATTCCATTTCACCGAGATCAGTATATTCGGGAACTCCCCACCAGCGAATTCCCATGGAAACTTTCCGAAGTTCCCTCAAGAGAACCTGAAATCATGGATTTCGATGTCTCCCACCTCGTTTGGCGCCCCAGCACCTACAGAGCGATTATCAAATACATGCACGGTAGCGACTCCGTCATCATTCATCGGGCCGAACTCCTTTTCAATGGGCGTGTAATCTCCACGGACGACCACACCGGCAGCTCCGGCTACTCCCTGTTTCGTGACAACGCCTACAGCTTCGATGTTCCGCAAGGGCTTCACGAAAAAGGAAAATGGACCGTTAGAATCACGGCAAGCCCAGCTCCGAGAGGTCAGCTTGCGGCGGGAGATTTCTCTCCGGACTCTTCAGGTATCCTCTTGTTTGAAGACACACGGACATCGGATCACGATGATGAAGATTTCATAGGAACATGGGAATACCGCCACAACGGTGACATCCACCGAAGAGTCTTCACCAAAGACAAAAAGGCTCAGTATTATTTCAACGGCAGAAAAACCCACCTCTTTGATGCCGCCAGCTGGGAAGTCCGCGATAAGATCCTCACCCTTACCATCCCACCACCAAACACTAACGGAACCCCCACCCATGTGGAAACACATCAGTTAAAAAGCAAAGACGAACTGATTTTTGTCAACCGGCCATACCGTAGTGCCTTGCGGGTGAAATAGACAAGGCCACGCAATCCTGCGGCTATATTCGGCGTCAGGATATGTAGCGAAGGAATTTGCAGCGAAGAAGAAACCGAGTCCTATCGCCGCTCGATGTTTCATCTGTTCCAATAGATCAAACATCATCCATGCAATGTGCATACTCGGAGCACCAAACATCATTCATCCTATCCACTGCTGGATTAAATTTATGGTTTCATTTTAATTCATTTTATAATAGAAGTCTGTAATCCTGTTTAAATTGCTGCATCATGCTCTGTGCAGCACAGACATCCTCCACCCTCCAAACCATGAAAACAAACATCGCCACAATTGCCCTCTTATCAGCGTTCCCCACTCTCTCATCGGCGGCTCTGAATGCTGTATTTGAATATGAATTTGACACCTCGTATGACTCCAGCTCGACAGCGGTCTCCGACTTAAGCGGTGCAGGTAACCATGCAACGGTCACCGGCGAAAACGGAGGCGCCAACATTGCCGTGGTCACAGACATTCCCACCGGAGGGAGTCAAGGGACTCACTCTCTCAACTATTCCAGCACTTACGGCGTCGTGACGACCAATGCCATTGACCTACTCAACAACGCCGATGTCATAGCCAACGGTGGCTACACCATGACAGCCTCCTTCAAAGGACTGTCCAATAACACGCGTAAAATCATCGACTATGCCGGCACCGAGTACATCGGAGCCCGCTCCAACAATGGCGGAGAAGTCGTCATCGGTATCAGCAACACGGTGCCCATGATTCTGACCACTACAGAAGGACTTAATGTCACCGACTGGAATCAAATCACCTATTCCTTCGCCGTTACAAACGCAAGTGACCCAGCTGCTATCCTCGGTGACATTCGTGTCGACCTGAACGGAACCGTAACAACCCTCAATGGACAAACCCTCACAGACTTCGGCGACAGTCTGGATCGCTCGATAGGGGTAGGTCGTCACCCATCATTCAGCTCAGACCACTTCCGCGGACAAATTTACGCTCCAGCCGTTTATCTTGGAGTTTCCGAAGTTCCGGAACCAGGAACAACCGCCCTTCTTGGACTTGGAGGGCTCGCACTGATCCTGCGTCGTCGCAGGTAAATATTGTGACAATCCCCTATCTGTCAGCCATGGCCCAAAATATCGTTTTTTTTCAACCTTTGTTTCTGGGTTTACCTACCCGGCTTTAGGCCGGGTGTTTTTTATTTTTTCTATCAGTTTCTCAAACCCAATGATATATACCCTGATAAGGAGACGATCATTCTGCATCAAAATATCCCAAGTATTAAAACACCAAAATTATGAAAATGAAAAACACATCCATCCTAGCTCTTAGCTTAAGTCTGGTATCCCCTGGATTTGCAGCCGTGCTCATCACACCAACCGGTGTTACGTCCATTACCGACTCCTCTGATTTGTTCAAAGTTGGGGATGGTGGACTTATCAATAACAGCCTCATCGGTACCCCCGCGACACTGGCGAACTATACAACAACCACACATGTCAATGTCACATCGGGCAGCGTGGGATGGGTAACCGCAGATCCAGCCCCTGCCGGTGGAGATTACTTTGGCCCGGGCGAAAATAATCCGAACCCGGTTCTTACTTTTGCGCTCGATCAAACCTACACCCTCACGGATTTTGTGTTCTGGGGATATTTCAATGGAGGAACTGGTAACGAAGCCAAAGCCTTCACTCTCGAGTTTTCCACCACAGGAACATCTGGAACCTTTTCTGGAACGACCCCCCTGACCCAGCCAACTGCGGTTGGCACAGGAAATCCGGCAACACTCAACTTCGCTGCCGTTAACGCCAACGCGGTAAGAATCACCATCACAGACAACCAGGGAGGCATTGACCGGGTAGGTCTCGGAGAAGTCAAATTTATTGGCTCTGCGGTCCCGGAACCATCCTCCACCGCCCTGCTCGGCCTTGGGGGACTCGCTCTGATCCTGCGTCGTCGCAAGTAAGTAGAATCAACACCCCCCGTAACCTTTTTGTCCCACTCGGTCCGCCGGGTGGGATTTTTTTACTCTTTTTTGTCAGGTTTGATCACCCGTCGGTATGATTGGTGATACGGAAATATTTTTCGTGTCAAAACACATCAAGTATTCATCTAAAAACATGAAAATCAAAAGCACATGCGCACTCGCGCTTACGTTTGGCATGCTGGCAGCCACGAACGCGGCAGTCATTATCGACGCAACGAACATCACCTACACAGGAACCTTTCCAGAGGGTGCAGTTCTCGGACCTGCCACCACCATCACCAATGATAGTGGTCTTTCCGAAGACCTGACTCCAGCCAACATCGGCACCGTGACCCACGACAGCTTCAACGCCGGCAACGCATGGGTTAGCACCGATCCTGGAGGATCCGGGAGTGACTTCTTCGCCAATAACGGCGGCCTGACTGTCAGCTTCGACATTATCTTCACCGATACCTACAACGTGGACACTCTGTCAACTTGGGGATACGGCTGGAACGCTGATGTCGGCAACAATGCCAGTGCTATCACGATCGACTATGGCGTCGGCAACTTCGCATCAACAACCGGCAGCCTCGCACTCCCCGTCCCCACTTGGCAAGAGTCCGACACCATCAACCTTGGAGGAATCGTCGCTGACCGTGTCCGCATCACCATCACCGACAATCACTTCGGAGCCTCCGGCGGTGGCGACCGAGTCGGCATCTCGGAACTCGCCTTCGTTGGTGACGTGGTTGCCGTTCCAGAACCATCCTCCGCAGCCCTTCTTGGACTCGGTGGACTTTCACTGATTCTCCGTCGTCGCAAGTAACAACCTTTGGCAGACTCATTCTGCCGCCCATAATCTGAAATAACGTTTTTTGTTCAATTTCAACGTTTGTTTCTGTGTTTAACCCACCCGGTTCCGCCGGGTGGGATTTTTTTATCGCACCTCCAGCGTTCCTTCGGTCACCCCGAGCTGTTCGGAGACATCCAGTCCCTGCCATAAATGATGCCCGGACCGTGCCCCGGCAAGAAGTGATTGGTATGCTTGAACGATCTTACGTGCGGACTCCTTGTCTTCATCCAACAATTCCACCCGATACCGGCGCAAACCGGTCCCCCTCAGTTGGTCGTAGAATCGGGCTCCTGTCTGGGCCCGTCCATTGAACAAGGTGTTCCGGCACCCCACATCGGCCTTCAAGCTATGCAATTGACCGACTCGGTCTTTCAGCTGCACTTGGTGTTTGTCACACGGTTTACCGCAATTCAAAATACTGGTTCCGCCATCACTGAGGAACGAACAGAACACGCAATGCTCCATATGAAACATCGGCATATGCTGATGAATCGTCAGCTCAAACCAATCGGTAGGTGCAGCTAACAAGAGGTCCAGCACCTGACGAATATTCAAATCATAGGACACAGTCATATGATCCAAGCCCCCCTCCTCCTTTAAAATTCTCGAAGTCAAAGGGTTGGCACAGTTCAGGGAGAAATCACCTATTTTATAGAGATCGTTTCGATCCTTGAAATAGGACACCCCGCCAAGGTTTCGGATCAACACTCCATCCGGCTCGGCTCGCTCAACAACTTTGAAAAAACCAGCTTCTCCCGATTTTTGAATCCGTGGCGTTGCCAGGTGGACCCGGGCATCATCTGCTGAGCGCACCAGGGAAACAGCCTCCTTCCCTCGGCGAATATCCTCGAAGTCCACATAAATGTTCTTCCCCCCCGCCTCAAGCACGGCTTCGATCTGCTCCATGCTGCGACATAACACAGACAATTCCCGTCGTGACGATTCATCCGTCCTGCGCACAGGCATCAAATCATCAAGTGACGCCGTCGCTCCCACCTGAACCCGGGCTGCCTTTCTCTGCGTAGTGGCAACATCCATGGCATCCACCAAAGCTCGTCGAAGTCGATTCACGGCAGACACCGGCATCATCACCTCCCCTTGTAGTTGGTTATCCACCTCACCCAGTTTCCAATCGGTCCCACCAAGGCGACCTAACTGCTTGATTAAAAATTCATCCGTAAACGGGCGGGACTGGGCCACTTCAAGCTTCTCCGTGGAAGTAACGCTGACCTTGCCACAAGAAAGTGTCATCCCCTCAGCTACGCACCCCTTCACCGTGATATTCAAAGTATCCCGCTCTACCTCCAACTTGGCATTTTTCCAACTGGCGGTCAGCCGTTTATTCAACTTCGGGTCGTCTGTCTTCCAAATTTTTTGCCCCGGTTGAATCCGTTTCCAGTCCAATCCACTGTGCTCACGGTGAAACAACAAGCGATCGCCTGCGACTTTCCAGATGCGACTCCCCTGTTCAAGGTTCCGGTCTTCCCCGGCATCAAACACAATGCCGTCACCCGCTTTCACCGGAATCCGTGTCGCCAGTTTTACATCCACCCAACCTCGTTCGGAGCGGATGACTTCGCCGAGAAACACGCCGCGTTTTTTACCAAACTTCCCATGGGTCAAGAGTGGGTGGTTGGTGCCCTCAAGCCAGCCTGTCGAGAGACCCCGTGAAAAAGTCATTTCCATGGAGTAACGATCATCCTGGGTAATCGGGTCCTCCTCACCAGCTACAGCCGCATCAATTGCCTTGCGGTAGACCTTCGTAATCGCCGCAACATATTCAGGAGACTTCAATCGTCCTTCGATTTTGTAAGACACCACACCTTGCCTGACGAGCTCAGGAATCAAATCAACCGCCGCCAGATCCTGAGGACTAAGCAGATATCTCACTTCTCCCATTTCCCTCTCCTCACCATCCACAACCAATGTGTAGGGCATTCGACACGCCTGTGCGCATTCCCCCCGGTTCGCCGACCTCTGCCCGAGACTTTCACTTGTCAGGCACTGGCCTGAGTAAGCCACGCAGAGGGCTCCGTGAACGAAGACTTCAAGGGGCACAGATTCTTCAGGCTTGAACTTGGCGATCTGTTTCAATGAAAGTTCACGAGCCAAAACAGCTCGATCCAAATGATACAGCCGATCGGCAAAGGCCAACCCCTCGGGTGAGGTAATCGTCATCTGGGTGGAGGCATGCACCTCAAGTGATGGGGCAACGATTCGACACAAACGTGCCAGCCCAAGATCCTGGACAATGATGGCATCCACAGCACACGATTCGAGCAAACGCAACTGCGTCTCCGCCTCCTGAAGTTCGCCGGTAAAGATCAGGGTGTTCATGGTCACAAAGCCCTTCACCCCACGGGCATGGAGAAATTCCATGAGTTCCGGGAGATCCTCCTCCGTAAAATTGTCTGCGCGCAAGCGGGCATTGAACTTGGACAATCCAAAAAACACCGCATCCGCCCCATTCGCAACCGCTGCCCGAACACAGTCCCAACTCCCCGCTGGAGCAAGCAACTCGGGAGTCCGCTCATACCGACCCGGATCATTTGTAACATGTGGCGCTGACATCCGCCACAGCATCACCCGAAAATCATAAAAGAAAAGCCACAAGTATGTCCTGCCGACCCAGCCAAAGTATCTTCACTTCCAGACAAAAGGCTTTTAGCTGTTCTGACGGTTGCAAAATAGAAACAATCATCCTAATTCTAGAGCTCCCCCCCAATTTCTGACCATGGCGACTCAATTACTTATGAAAGACGGACTCGGTGAAGTCGCAGTTCTGCGCATCATCAACGGACTCCTTGCTTCCGGGGCATCATTCTCCGCTGAAGATTTCCACCGGGACGCCATGGAAGGGCTCAGCGAATTGGAACTGAAGCAGCGGGTCTCCCATCTGATTGAGGTCATGGGTAAATATCTGCCAACAAACTTCGAGGAAGCGGCCCACATCCTCGGGAATATCCGTGACCATTGGGACGAAGGCGACGCGAATGATAGTCTGCGCTCGTTTGCAGCCTGGCCCGTCATTGATTATATCTCGGTCTATGGCTTGGAGCACCCGAAGATTGCTTTATCTCTACTTAGCTATCTGACTCCGATGTATTCCGCTGAATTTGCCATCCGCGAGTTTCTCAACCGGCACCCGGAGCAAACCTACAACGAAATGTCGCTCTGGAGCCTCTCCTCGGATGAGCACGTCCGACGTCTCGCATCCGAGGGCATCCGCCCCCGCCTCCCCTGGGGGTGCCAACTCCCGCAGTACATTGAAAACCCAACACCGGTAATCGCCCTGCTCAACAATCTGGTCGACGACACCTCGGATTACGTGAGGCGCTCGGTGGCCAATAACCTGAACGATATTTCCAAAGACCACCCGGAACTCGTCATCGCCACCTGCCGACGCTGGATGGCTGAAGCTATTCCGGCCCGGCAATGGATTATCCGCCATGCCACCCGAACATTGGTAAAAGCCGGCCACCCCGAGGTGTTTGCATTGCTCGGTCACACCGCCTCTCCCCAAATCGAGATCCGGAATCTCAACCTCAGCCACACCCATCTGGAACTCGGTTCGGATCTCAGGATCGAAGCAGAAATCAGCTCCTGCTCAGAGCAAATGCAATCGCTGGTGATCGATTACACCATCCATTTTGTCAAAGCCAGTGGCCAGACAGCCCCGAAGGTTTTTAAATGGAAAAATCTGAAACTCAAAGCGGGTGAAACGGTGCAACTGACCAAAAAACATCCGTTCAAGGTGATCACCACGCGAAACTACTATGCCGGCCAACACCGGCTTGAGATCACCGTCAACGGTATGGCCCGGGCCGAAACTCAGTTCGAACTCTTCCTCCCTGAACTTTTCCCTGCCTCATCCTGACACTGGCGACCACTCGCACTTCGGCCAAAACAGGCAAATTACGCACACAATTCCCTGTTTACAATTGACGATTCCCGAGCTACTTGCAGCGCATGTCGAAGTGCCACGGACCCAAAATGAACATGGACCCCTCCTTGCATGTCGAGCGCAAGCCCGACTGGCTGAAAGTCAGGCTGCCCAACGACCCCGGATTCTGGTCCACCAAATCGCTGATCACCGACCTGAATCTGGTCACCGTCTGCGAAGAGGCCAACTGCCCCAACCGCTGGGAATGCTGGAGCCAAGGAACCGCCACCTTCATGATTGCCGGTGAAAAGTGCACCCGAGCCTGTGGATTCTGCGCCGTCAAAACCGCGCGCCCCGACGCACTCGACGCCGATGAGCCTCAGCGTGTCGCGGAAGCCTGCAAGCGACTGAAACTCAAGCACGTCGTCATCACTGCTGTCTGCCGCGACGACCTGCGCGACGGTGGTGCAGAGCATTTCAAACTCGTCGTCGAAGCCATCCGCACAGCCAACCCGGGCATCATCATCGAAATCCTGACCCCGGATTTCAACGACCGCGACTTCGCCCTGCAACTCTGCCTCGATGGCATGCCTCACGTATTCAACCACAACCTGGAAACCGTCGAGCGCCTAACGCCACTCGTCCGGAGCCGGGCCAAGTACCAACGCTCACTCACGGTGCTCAAAAAAGCCCTCGCCTTTGCGGAAGGTAAGGTGGTCACTAAAAGCGGCCTGATGCTCGGACTTGGAGAAACCGAAGAAGAGCTGTTTCAGGCCATGGATGACCTTCTGGCCCACGACGTAAGCGTGCTCACCCTCGGTCAGTACATGCGCCCCACGCCAAGACACCTTCCAGTGGTCGAATACATCAAACCCGAGAAGTTCGATGAATACAAGCGGGTCGCCATCGAGAAGGGATTCCGTCACTGCGCCAGTGGACCACTGGTTCGCAGCTCCTACCTCGCTGCCGATTTCCAACCTGAACTCGACCTCATCAAGGAAATCGAAGCCAAGGCCGCTCTGGTTTAGACCACCGAGCGACATTTACTCAACACCCTGATGGCTGTGATTCCCGCATCCTTCAGGGTGATTTTTTTACCGCGTCAAACACTCAGGGTTTGAGTTCTTTGGATGTCTTGACGTCGATGGGATACTGCGCGCCCATTCGATTCAGCTCCTTGGCTAAAGCCTTGCTCATGGACGCCACCCGCTCGGGCTGGGTCGCAGCCAGATTTTTTGTTTCACCCAGATCGTTCGCCAGATGGTAAAGTTCCTTCTTTCCCGTCATATAGTGAACAATCAATTTCCAATCGCCATCTCGGTAAAATGAAAAATGATCACTCTGGTGGCGATGAGGAAAATGCATCACCACCTGCTGCGGGCGATGCTGCCCATCCTTTCCGGCGAAATAAGGACGTAAATCATAACCATCCACATCGTGATCGCAAGTCACTCCGGCCATGCCCAGAAGTGTGGGAAACCAATCGTAAACCAACACAAGGTCGTCCTCACGACTACCTTCTTTAATCGGTAGCGCCAGTTGATGTCCTTTCCCTGGATCGGGCTTTGCCCAGGCTACCAACATCGGAACTCTGCTCCCACCTTCATAACAACTCCCCTTCTTACTTCTCAACGGTGGTGAGTGCTTGTTTTTTGCACTCCCGTTATCCGACATAAAGATGACCAACGTGTTCTCTCCCACTCCCAGGTCATTGATTTTTTTTACGATATCCCCCAAAGATTTATCCATACCCTCAATCATGGTGGCAAACTTCAAATCCCCACCCTTGAGTTGTGGATAATGCTTCACAAAACGCTTATCCAAGTTGAGGGGCCCATGCACCGCATAATGGGACATGTAAGCAAAGAAAGGAACCCCGTCCTGAACCGACTTCTCAATCGCCTTGTTCATTTCCAAGGTCAGGGCCTCGGTCAAAAAAGTGTCCGTTCCATGATACGCCTCCAAGCCGGGCACCGCCCGCTTCCCTCCTTTTCCATAATTGCCAGTGTAGGACCCCGGCAAGCCATTCTCACAACCCGCAATATTCACATCAAAGCCAAGGTTTTCAGGATCTGCTCCATACGTATTGATCGACCCAAAATGCCCTTTGCCAGCATGGATGGTGCGGTACCCCGCCTTCGACAGCAAACGCGGCAAGGTGATATCCTTTTCGTTTATCCCGTGCAGTCTCCACTTGGGCGAACCTTTACCTCCAACATCCCGACCTTCAGGACTAACATACTGCGTCACATGATGTCGGGCGGAATTCATCCCAGTCATCAAGGAAACCCGCGTCGGTGTACATACCGTCATTGCATAGGCATTGGTAAATTTCATCCCCTTGTCGGCAAGCGTTTCCATATTCGGAGTTCGGTAGCGACGATTCAGTTCCGTGACAACTTCCTTGCCATCCGCATCATAGAAAAAAGGCTCCGATGTATCCTGCCAACCCATATCATCAACGAGAAAAAAGAGAATGTTCGGAGCTTGCTTCGGAGCCTTCCCAAACAATGGTAAGATCGCAGACATCGTCACCAAAGCCATGCATACATTTAGACTGATAGATTTCTTCATAAGAACATTAGATAATGGAATGACAAGACTACGCGCAAAATAGCGACTTTATACTGGGATTGTTTTACCGATTCATCGTCGATTTTATCCAGAACGACTAACCTAAGGTTCCGATACGATATATCGTGCACTTCACTCCATGGGAACCCTTCCTAACATCTCTATCAACCTGAGTCCCTAATGCCTGTTCCATCATCCTTGTCTCCATAGCCATCAAGTTGGGATACTTGACAAACACCTCATGCAAAGGGTGATGGTATTCCTCGATAAAAAAACCCTCCTTTACGTTATAGTGACAATGACAAAAATGCCCGGACCTCGTGCGAGCATCGGCAAAACGGGTCGCCTTTTCCACCAGAGACTTGCCCGGACGAACAGCCTTCAGCCATAGGTCCCGCTCTTTTTCAAAATAGTGATACAGCAGTTTTTCTGGAGCACTATCACCAAAACTCATCCTCACGCCTTCCAACAAGCTCAACACAAGACCCACCCCACCGGTTGGAAACAAGGGATCGGCTTTCTTCGTCAGCTTATACAATTTCTGAGGCCGCCCGACTTGAACACGAGGAACCCTCCAGGCTTTGACGTAGCCTAACTCTTCGAGTTTGATGCAGTGCTGTTTCACCCCCATGTAACTCATCTCGAGCAAAGATGACAATTCAGGTATCGCCAACCCTCCTGAGCGTTTGAGCTCGCCCAGAATTCCAAGGTAACTTGGTTTGGCGATATCTTGAAGAGCCTGACTGAACATGAACCAGATCATTCATGGTTCCCTCGGCCGCGTCAATCCCCCAAGCCACCCAAATGACATGCCAAGCAGGTTGACTAATGCCCGTTGCTCAGTAGAGTCCTCCAAGATGTCTGAATATTCTGAGACCGAAAACCTTTCGCCCCCCCAGCCCGCCGCCTGCCCCACAGCCTGCTTCCCATCCCATGACCCCGGCTACTGGCCCGAAGAGGCCATGGAAAATTGGCACGACTACAAATGGCAGCTCAAAAACCGAATCACGCGTCTGGATCAAATCGAAAAATTGATTCCCCTGACATCGGAGGAAAAAGCTGGCATTCAACTCTCAGGTAACAAGTTGGCGATGTCCATCACCCCCCACTTTTTCAACCTCATCGATCGTGATGACCCCGATTGTCCCATCCGCAAGCAAGTCATCCCCCGGATCGAGGAAACCTTCACTGACCGCAGCGAGATGAGTGACCCCTGCGGTGAAGACAGTCACATGCCGGTCCCCGGGCTGGTTCACCGCTACCCCGACCGTGTCCTGTTCTTGGTAACCGATCGCTGTGCCGCATACTGCCGCTACTGCACCCGCAGCCGCGTTGTCTCAGGCGTCTCTGACCAACGTCTTGAAACCCAGTGGGAAGCGGCATTCCAGTATCTGGAAAAAACACCCCAGGTTCGCGATGTCCTTCTCTCAGGAGGAGATGCCTTGCTTCTTTCCGATGCCCGATTAGAAAAAATCCTCTCCCGCCTACACGCCATCCCCCACATCCAATTCATCCGGATTGGCAGCAGGATCCCCATTTTTCTCCCTCAACGCATCACTCCTGAGCTCTGCACGATGCTCAGCAGGTATCATCCTCTGTTTATTTCCATTCACGCCAATCACCCGAGAGAGCTAACCAGCGAAGTGCGTGAAGCGCTGGAACGGCTGGCCAATGCAGGCATCCCCATGGGTAACCAAAGTGTCTTACTCAAAGGGGTCAACGACAGCGTAGAAACCCAAAAAGAACTCGTTCACAAACTCCTCATTTGTCGGGTCCGACCATACTACCTCTACCAATGCGATCTCATCGAGGGCTCGGCCCACCTGCGCACAAGCATCGACAAAGGCATTCAGATCATCGAGGGACTACGGGGACACACAACAGGCTACGCGATTCCCCAGTATGTCATCGACGGTCCGGGAGGAGGAGGCAAGATCCCGATCAACCCGGAATATGTCGTAAAACAAGACGACGGAGGCATCACCTTGAGAAATTACGAAGGAAAACGCTTCGAATATCCTGCAAGCACTGAGGATGAAAGAGTTCAAAATGACAAAGTTTCCCGAAAGCTTCGATAATCGCTCCAAATTACTTACCATTACGCCCTCCAACACAAAAAAAGTCACATTTTTATCCCTGTTGACTTGACTCCAACCCAGTATTGTGGTTTTTTCCGCCCGCCGCACGGCAGCTGACGCAAGCCAGCCCCATGCAGCCCACAGTGCACCCGTAGCTCAGCTGGATAGAGCGCCTGACTACGAATCAGGAGGCCGGGAGTTCGAATCTCTCCGGGTGTACCACTTAAAAAACGCCGTAACCATCTAGGTTACGGCGTTTTTTGTTTATAGCATCCTGCTACTCCCACTCAATCTTCACAGATCCTTCTTTAAGCAGAAGGTCGCTAAGTTTGGTACGGAAGCCTTGTGCTTTCTTGCCGTTGATTTTTACGGATCTTGCCTTACCTGAGTTCACCACTTTCTCTGAGGCTGTGATGACCCAGTCTGCTCCGAGAGGTCGCTTGACTTCCATCTTCTCAAAGCTTGGTGGAACAAACTCCACCATCGAGTCAGCCCCAACACCGCCATCAATAGAGAAAATACCCATGCTAGATAGATTAAGCCATGCACTCATTTGACCTTGGTCCTCGTCACCGAGATAGGCATCGTAAGGAGTATAACCATAGTAGCGGTTGAGGATAGAACGCACCCATTTTTGAGTAAGTTCAGGTTTGCCAAAGGCATTGAACAAGTAGCTGGAGTGCATCATCGTTTGGTTCCCGTGATTCACCTTGATGAAGCCCATCTGATCGGCAGGAGCCATAAAATTCATTGCTTCGGAAGCCTCAAACTCGCTATTGAGAATACCAACAGCTTTCTCTGATCCACCCAAATACTTCATCAGACCTTGAGTGTTTTGTGGAACAAACCAGCGCAACTGAGTATCGCTTCCCTCCACACAGTGCGTTTTGTCAGTCCATGCTCCCTGTCTGTTTTTAAAGCGCACTTTCAGACTGGCAGGGTGAATAGCGTTCTTCCAGTTATTAGCACGGTCTGAGAACATCTTGATCGTTGCAGCGGGACGTTTCAATGCCATAGCCAGCTGAGCTGTTGCCCAGTCTTGATACGCGTATTCCAACGTGGAGCTGGCATAATGTCCGTAGCCTTTGCCTTCTGAGGTGACGTAGCCATACTTTAGATAATCTGAATAATGTTCATTACCAGCATAGCCGCCATACAGCAGATGCTTTCCAGGTGTAGTTTGCTGGTGATAGAATGCTTTCCATAATTTTTCTGGATCCGAGCCACGAACTCCAGCAGTCCAGGCTCCAGCCATCAACGGGAGCTCAGGAGATCCCAACATAACTCCAATCGCTTCCGCTCCAGCAGGTCCTTTCAAGGTGTATCCTGTTTTTTCAAAGTATTGAATTTGAGACTCCATGAACGTTTGTGATATCTCAGGGTAAACCCAGTTCCACAGTTGGTTCAGATTCCAGTGCGTTCCCCAGACCCCATCACTAGAGAACATTTCCAAGCCCTTTGGTGCGGTCTGAATTTTCTCTGAAGCATCTCTCCACCGGCCATCGACATCACTACAGATACCGCGACCTGATAGACTACGGTAAAGACTCGTGTAAAATCGCTGACGACGTGTAGCGTCCTTTGTTTCCAGCGTGATACGCCCCAACAGATCATCCCAAGTTTGCTTACTCTCCTCTACAAGCTTGTCTAAGTCCCAGCCAAATGGCTCAGTGATTTCGGTTTTAAGGTTGTTTGCGGCTCCTTCGATATCGACCAGTGATATTCCTGTGCGCATATTGACGACTCCCCCCTTAGGCAAATCAAACACAGGAGAAAAGCCACAATCCCCGAGACCCTTGCCGCTGCGTTTATAATCTATTGTCTTCACAGCTGTAGATAGTTTTCCATCCTTCCAGCCATCAAGCTGCTTGATAGGTTGATCAAACTGCATTACAAAATGGACGATGTAATCCTGTTTCTCCGGATAACCACTGCCCCAGTTCTGTTGCTTCGAATACCCTCGGATTTCGTATGGACTCGTTTGCTCCACATGCACTTCATTGATATACGTTTTGTATTCGTCCACTCCTGTCTGAAGGGCACAAATGATACGTGGGTCAACCGCTTTGGGATAGGTGTAGCGTTCGAGAGAAGAGCGCTTCGTTGCTCCCATTTCAGCTTTGATACCCGTGTCTTGTAGCGTTACTGAATACTTCCCAACCTCAGCGACCGCTTCTTTGGGATTGATGCGTGAACGCCATCCAGAATCGGGATCGAATCGACTCCCCTGCTTCACAAACATCTTGCCGTGATGTGGCATCGTCATCATTCCACTCATGGTCCATTCATGAATATGCCCGAAGCCAGCAATGGACTCGACTTGATAATCATAGCCTCCTTTCCAACGTGCTGTTTCATTCTCTGGACTAATTCTCATGAGACACATAGGCGCTGCAGGCCCAGGCGTAATCATCCAACGTGAGTTTGTAGTGCCTGCAAGCATATTCACCTCATCACTAAGACGCACGAGATCACTTTTCTTCTGAACTAACAGATCTCCTGAAACAACCCCATCTTTGTCTTTAATAATAACGGATCGTTCGGTGTCCGTATCCACAGCAGGAAGTGGCACGTCCCATGACTGACGCCCCTGAAGGAAATCATGTGATTCTACCATTTTGCCATCCACCCAAACATCAAGCGTCTGAGGCTGCTGCTGCATATTGATCACATCGATCACCAAGGCTTGGGTGCGTTGCGTCTTCTCATTCAGTCTATCTTTCCCAGCCATACTCAACTGTTGCACGGCGAAACTCCTTGGAGCTGCCAGCTTGAGAGTTGGATCCTCAGATTCAAAACTCACGGCATCGAATTCAAGCCAGTCGCCTTTATAAGAATGCAGTCGTAAAATATTGCTACCCTGCTTCAGCTGACCCACAGGGATAGCAAAACGCAGCTGCTTTTTATTTTTCAAAGACGCCACATTGATGTCATGAGCAATACCATTCACCTCAAGCCTCACAATCGGTGCGTCTTGATGCACCTTCGCTACATCAATAACCAAGGCACATGGCTTGGTGGGAGCTGACTCAAGAGTGAAAGCAAAAGGTGCAAAATTAACACGCCACGACCAATATCCCATTCCAGCCCATGTTCCTTTCGTCCCAGGGAGAATGTAAGTCCAGTCCTGAGTTTTATCACGGCCAACCATGAATAATCGATCACGGTCTCCCAGCTTTTTGACGTAACCATTGATTCCTTCTTTCGCACCCCCAAACTCAGCCGACGAGCCATCAGCCACACCAATGCTAAAAAGCGTATTTTGACCAAAGCAGATTCCAACCATTGAGCTAGCGACGATATAAAGCAGAAATTTCATTTATCTAAATATTGGTTGAGAACAATACAGGCACTGAAAATCAATTTTCTCAAAATTCTCATATTCTCCCCCCTCTTTCTATGTTTTATTTGGAAACACATAGACTACCATCTCTACAGGGATGAGCAGCCGTCTGATCAAGGCCTTTTAACTCCAGTTCACCCATAGAGCTAAATCACTCTAGTGATTACGGTTAGTCTCTTGATCGCGCCGATGACAAAATCACAAAACTCCCCTAACCCTTTAAAACCGCATATAAAAAATCATGAAAATCATCTCCATCCTTTTCATTTTATTGACAGTCAACATGCATGCAGAGAATCGTCTCCAATCATTCAAACCAGGTCAAACATGGCCTGACAACAATGGTCGGCATATCAATGCCCATGGCGGAGGAATATGTGTTTACGACAGCACTTATTACTGGTTCGGAGAGCACAAAATCGAAGGCAAGGCCGGCAACAAGGCCCAAGTGGGAGTGAGTGTTTATTCTTCCAAAGACCTGTATAACTGGAAAGACGAAGGCATTGCTCTCCCTGTCTCAGACGATCCCAAAAGCGATATCGCCAAAGGCTGTATCCTTGAACGACCAAAAGTGATTTTCAATGCGAAGACCAATAAATTTGTGATGTGGTTTCATCTCGAATTAAAAGGTCAAGGCTACGGTGCTGCTCGAAGCGGAATTGCCATTGCCGACAAGATCACAGGACCCTACACCTTTATACGTAGTATTCGCCCTAACGCTGGACACTGGCCCCAAAATGTCACAGCCGATGAAAAAGACCCCCGCTCAATTGCTCGAACCAAGGCGGAAAACGACAGGTTTAGTGGTGCCCCGACGAAGAAACATGAAAAGTTTAACATCCTAGGATCCCACATGGAAGGAGGGCAAATGGCACGCGATATGACGTTGTTTGTCGATGACGACGGCAAGGCTTATCACCTTTATTCCTCTGAACACAATTCAACGCTCCACATATCGCTACTCACGGAAGATTACCTTGACCATTCAGGCACCTATGTTCGAGTCTTTCCTTTCCGCTGGATGGAAGCTCCTGCCATTTGTAAAAACAACGGAAAATATTACCTCATCGCTTCTGGTTGCACTGGGTGGTCGCCTAATGCGGCTCGATCAACCGTCGCCGACACTATTTTTGGCCCATGGAAGGAGTTAGGAAACCCTTGTGTAGGAGAAAATACCAGTAACGGGCTAGGACCTTCAAAAACATTTGGAGGTCAAAGCACTTACATTTTACCTGTCCTGGGACAAGACAATGCCTTTATTGCCATGTTCGATCAATGGAGACCAAACAATGCCATCGACGGGCGCTATATCTGGTTGCCCATCCAGTTCGAAAAAGGTTCATTGAAAATTGAGTGGCAAGATGAGTGGAATTTATCCTTTTTTAAGAAAAACCCTGAATAGCCCGTCAGTAACCATTCTGGACATGTAAGGCACCGCCTTCCGATGGGCGAAAGGAGTTCTAGGATTGACTGTCGAATAGAGCAGAAAATGAGAGCGGTTGTATATCTTTTGATAACGTTGAGGATGCAGATGTCCACTTTCGGATCCTGTCACAGATCTCTGTTCCAAGCGTAAAAATGACAGCACTCTGCCAAGTGTCCAAACTGAGCAAAATCATCGAACCAACTCCACGCTCTTAGCTGTCTTGCTCTGGACAGCGGCCTGACATGCTGCAGCACAGTTTCTGATCATAGTTTCGGTACTAAATTTTTAGCCTCACCCCGGGTTGAGCGCATTCTTCCTTACAGCTTTCCGGTAGATGGACGCTTTCTGTTTCCCTTTCTGACTCGACAACTGGCCAGATATCGGATAGGTTGTGCTGCTCGAACTTACGCAAGTTCTCTTCATCAGCGGATCTAAAGGCCCATACAACCGACGTCAAACCGCTGCGATGACTCATCTCTATCTGAGAACGATAAAGTTCAGCATTTTTCACCTCCATCACCCTTTGAGCAGCCTCACTAAGAGAAATGCCAAACGGCTCAAGCAGTGACGAAGCGCGGGTTGCCTCATCGGCCAAAGACGGACTAATGACACTAGCTTTAGTTCCATGTGCCTCGTAATCAGATCGCAGCTCCGATGCAAAATTTTTAGCCTCGTCCCGGGTAGGAAAGAATATCCTTTGCCGCTTTCCCGTGGGAGAAAGACGCTCTGGGATTTCAACCTTCCAACCTGAAGTAGTTTTGGTGAATTTGAATGATGGCTTCCGTGGCATTTGTCTACCGCATTTACTGCCGGTATTGCCGGTATTGCCGGAATAAGTCAAGAATTGACGGAACATGGCGAATATTGGGAATATTGGGAATTGCAAGCATTGATACTCAATAAGTTACAGGTATACCGCTCGACTACGAATCAGGAGGCCGGGAGTTCGAATCTCTCCGGGTGTACCATTTATAAAGCCCTTGAAATCTACGTTTCAAGGGCTTTTCCATTTTTAAGAATCGCCCCTTTTCGGCAAAACAAAAGATTCTCGACTCCTGTCGTACTGGAAGAAAAGAGAGTCAGTGCATTTTTTGCCACACCAGCCTGAATTTTCCAATCCGCATTACTCGCTGATAGAAAATTCACATAGACAGCATACTCCGTGTTCACCGTTAAACCAGAAATGGTCATCTCCAGCTTCGCGGCATCACCATATCCGCCACTTGCACCATCTTTTTCATAGATTCCGTTATTTCCAGCCACGTCGAAACCAAACCCTGAACGAAAACGCCAGAGATTGTCACTCGTTATACTAGTCGTAGAAAAAGGCGAAGGCGTGCCACCTACAGCTTGTGTGTTGGTGACGCTGGCATCCACATAAGTGATCTGCCCTTGAGCACTCAGGGAACACAGAAAAACTGTTGCAGCTAAAACGGCGGATAGTTTCATTCAGGTTAGAATATTGGGCTTAAAAAAGGGTGTCAATCTTACGACTGACACCCTGTATATCACACAAATATAGAACTCTTAGCGGCGGCGACGGATCATCAACGCAAGACCACCCAGTCCGAGAAGAGCTGTTGAGCTAGGCTCGGGCACTAATTCATAAGATGCGCCATCATACCATACACGCTCCTCAAGTGAATTGTCATCAGAATCATCAACATAGACCTGAATTTCACCTGAGGCATTGGCTACGGCAGTACCTAAATACCCGCGGAGTCCAACACGATCAGAGTTTGAAAATCCTGTCAGTTCACTATACCCAACGGATCCAGCAGTCCCCGTAGCTGCATTGAAAGACGTAAATGTGCTGTTGTCGAGAGACCCTCTGATCCCACCACGGTCGCCGTCGGGATCGCCCCCAGACGCCCCAAAACGGACGTAATTGACGTATACATCATAGCTGGCACCATTTGTTAAACCAGTGATTACCTGGGTCAACACGGGTACGTCTTCGTCACCCGCCCCCTCCCAACTTTCCAGAACCGTAATAGAACTTTCACCAAAACCATCGCGCTGACGCCACAAAGCGTTCGTGCGGTTCTCTCCACCGCCGGTGACAGAAGTAGTGCTGGATATATTACTCAGGTTAGCAGCAACTGAAGTAAAGACAATTGCCGCCTGACTCGTCAGTGTGGCTAACGCGATCGTAGAGATTGTTGTAATAATTGATTTTTTTATCATTTTAATTTTTAGTAATTTGTGATTTTGAAGAACTAAGGCCGTTGAATGCTTATTGTTCTCGCGTTGTCTATCTGGCATATAAACCATAAAAAAAAACAGCGCTTCTCATAGTCACGGATATTCGTGACATATCGAAGGCCATGTAATGCCATTCAGCAAAACACATGAGACGATTGAAAGTCGGTTACGACTCTGAGGAAAAATACTTTATGGTCAACGAGTATTCCGGATGAATTTCTGTTCTGGCTACGTTCCACCTCAGTCACGGTACCACACCTTCGAACAGGGAGGCTGAAAATTCAAACTTCCCCTAAGATATATCTTAAAATTTACAGCAAGCCCTCCCGTAGCGCTCGGGCAACGGCAGCCGAATGCGAATGCACCTCCATTTTCTTGTAAATCCTTCGTATATAGGTGTCGGTCGTATGCACGCTGATTTCCATCTTATCACTCGCTTCACTGATGGTCATCCCTTGACTCAGCAATTCAAGGAGCTGTTTTTCTCGCGGAGCTAACTTGATATTGGATTCCTTTCCTCTCTTGGAGTGCTCCATGATAAAATTGATCATCTTATTATCCAGAACCGTCTCCCCATTTAAGACATCACGTATCCCTCTTACAATTTCCCCCACCGATGCACGCTTAAGCAGATAACCCGATGCGCCAGCATCAATGGCGGCGAGCAGCTTGTCTCGCTCTGAAAAAACCGTCAACACCAACGATTTCACCTTGGGGGCTTTCTCTGCTAACAAGCGAATACCATCCAGGCCACTTCCCCCAATCAAATTAATATCCATCAGAACGACATCGGGCCAAGCAACCCCATCTTCTTCAGCATACGCAAACATATCTTCATAACCCGAGAAGCCAGCGCTACAGTTTAACTCTTCTCGCCGCCCCAAAGCACGCATCAAGCCTTTGCGAAACATCGAGTCGTCCTCGACGATCCATACATTAGCGACATCTAAATCGCTGTCTTGAGTCTTATCTTTCATATTCATTATGCTAACATCCTAATATTACGTCCTAATATTCAACCACAAGCTTCAAGGTAGTGCCCTCACCGGGAACGGAATCAATCATCAGCTCCCCGCCTATTTTTTTTGCTCGTGTCCTCATATTATCCAATCCCGAAACTCGCTCAAGAGTATTTACGTCAAACCCGATGCCATTATCCCGGAAAACAATGATAAATCGATAATCACTAGAAACGGTTACTTCTACCTTCGTAGCATGCGCATGACGGGAGCAGTTGTAGAGAGCCTCCTTATATAATAACATGACCTGCCTTTTAAATGGAAAATCTACTACTCGATCGACGAGCTTGCCCTCGACAGAGAAAATACAAACGTTTTCCTCTAAGATGATTCTGGCTCGTTGCTCCAACCGATCTACCAAATCCGACAGGTAGATTTGATTTTTTCGGGTAAAAAAGACAGCTTCCTCTAATGCAACAGAAGTCTCGCGAGAAATCAGCTCCAGTTCCTCAAACTCCTCAGCCAATGATTCATCCTGAACCTCATCCTGCAAGTTACTGATTCCCAATGATATGCTACCCAGGTTACACCCCACATCATCATGCAAATCTCTTGAAATCTGCTCCCGAAGTCGGTGCAATGCCAATGCCTTCGCTCGACGGTTACGAATCACGAGGTAAACCACCATGACAAAAAAGATGATCATCAAGCCCCAAAGCAGGTACCTCCAAAATAATTCAATCGTTCGGTCTAGCTCAATGATCTGATGATGTACTACCGCAAGATCTCGCTCCAAAGCTTCTCTCTGAGCCAAGCCTTTTAGCCACAGGTAGGTATCGATAATTGGATATGAATCGACATACCCATCCACCAAGCGTTTTGTCTCGAGTGAATCCAACTGACCGTCCGGGGTATGAACCGTCACACCACAGTTCAGAGATAAATTTTCGTCACCTCCCCATACAATGATTTCACCAAATGCCAAAATGGAATCCTGATGATAATCTGATAGACCGGATGCCGTAACCTTCACGTACCGTCCTGAGACACCTCCCATAGGGACGGCAAAGGCTAGATCGGTCACGGGCCGAAAGTGCCTTTTAGGATGATGCTTTCGTAGTTTATAATCAGGTAAAACAAACATGTGGTATAAAGGAACCTTCATGGAGGCATCATCAAATACCTCAATCGTCAAAGAGTCAGGGTAGCCAAAATGCGGCAATAAGATATCGGAAGGTGGTTCTGCAGGATAAAAAGCCAGTCGCCCCATCGGCTTTTTCTCACCTAGATCAATAATGATTTCCACGCCCTCGCCATCACGTGCCCGGGGTAACTCAACAATAAAATCAGTATCTCGCACGTTCTCTTTGCCCAACGGAAACCCTAACGGACTCAAACGGTCGGCAATAAAACGTATGTCCCAGTATGGGTATGACTGGAAATGAGCTGACGTTGATCGCTGAGAGTAAGGTGCCACATTGACCATCCCCACCCCACGCTGCTCCATCACTACGATTTCACTCAACGCAAAAAACTCCATATCATTTACTACCTGTCCACGCTCCACAATGATTTTCATGTAGCGCGCGTTGATGTCCAAGTCTTCGAACATCACTGGAGCGACTCCTGGATTTTGAAAATCCGATTGTGTCCGGTCTATGATATGAACAACTTCTCCATCCTTTTTAGAACGAAACTCGACCCTGAACCGGCGGGGGAAGCCGTAAGATTGAAGCTGGTCACCCTGAGGATCAACAGCAGGGATAAGCGCAATCGATTTCACTGGAGTTGGGCGATTAAACTTTAGCTGCACCCACTCATTCATAGGCTCAGCCTCCGAGTCCGCATTATGGAAGATGCTATGGTAACCAAAACGCTCCGCCATCCATTTGGCATTTCGTTTCGGCAATGATGAAAGTTGACGCTCCAGCTCGCCAGCCCTCTCATCCAAAATGCCTTTCTGGGTATAAGGGTTGATCCCCTGACCATCATCATCGGAACATGAGATGAGTGTGATGGTTATTAACCCCAATAACAATCGAGTGAAAGGCAGAATAGGCAAATGCTTCATGAACTGGTATTATAGCAATTTTTCAGTCGATCACAAGGTCTCAGCCCCATCATTCAGATGAATCAAGGAATCAAGCTCAAATTGCCTATGCCATCATCATCAAAATGATGCCCATCAGGTGGCCCGCCTTAAGGCTGACCTCATTAATCGCCGTGAAAGCTGGCTTCCGTCATTAGGTGCATGATTCGATCTAGAAGGCAATGCTCACAAAACCGCATTATTCAGAAAACACGGGAATCATCCGAAATGCGTAGGTGTGAAAGTCACGATCTGCATAATAGACTCCATTTTTGAGGGGCACGGCACCCCAGCTGTTATTTCCACCAACACCAAGCTGGTGGGCATCAATGTTAAAAAAGAGATCCTCAGATCGATCCATTTCAAAAGCGTATTTGGAAGACTCCATCGTGGCGTCCGAGTAATAACGAGCTCCAATTCCAACGACTCCCTGCAGCGATTCGAAACGCAACCCGTTGCCATTGCCATCCAAGAGTGAGACCCATCGGACATCGGTTTTATATCCGTTTTCCTGAGGGCGCGCGTAATCAACCCATTGTGCATCAACACGACCACTAAACAATCCGATCCGTTCATAATTACGGTCCACATATGTCTCAGCAGGACCTCTGCCATACCACTTCATATGCTCCATCTCCCCGCTCAGTGACCACTTCATCCCCGTCCGGTGCGCTGTTCTTTGTTTTTTAGGAATAGCAGAATAGTCATAGCGAACCGTCACATCCACGGTCCCTCCTCCTGAAATTTCATAGTCCACCTTCGTTTTCGCTGACACTCCCCGATAGGAATAAGCCACACTGACTCTGGTTTTTTGAGGTGTCTCATTCTTCACAACAAACGAATTCACCTGCGGTTGCTGCATGCCCCTCCTCCATTTATTTTTCATCAGCGGGCCACCGAGTTGTGAGCCATTGCGTTTATTAGGCCGCATCGCCCCATGATCGTTATCGGTGTAAGGCCTCCACATATCCGGATGACATCCTGACACCCTATTTTTACCGTTCACGATGTAAGAGACCATCCCACCTGATTTTTTGTCCAAAGCCACGGAGAAACCCTGCCCAGAAATATCAACACGCGTATCAGATTCCACCACTTTGAGATCACTCGTAGATTCCACTGTTGTTGGCCGATAGCTTCCGGACAAAGGAAACTGTTCCCAAGAAATTTCATGTCCAGAGCTTAACATTGTAGAATCGTTTTTAACCATGAAACGAAGAGTCAGCATCAACTCCCCTTCTTTTCCTGTAAGGTCAGGTAGATTCAGTTGGACGTCTTTTTTCGTATGCGGCGCAATATCCAGCTCATCAATAGCCCCACTAGCGATCACAACGCCATCAGAGGTGACATCCCATACACCGGTTACCACATCCTTGAGGTTCGAAAAATTAAACCAGTTGCGAATAGAAATCCGACCATTTTTCAAGTCCGTCGGCTGAACGTGAACATTACGATAAACATATTTAATCGCACTCAGACCTGGACGAGGCGTCCAATCGGCCCCTACCAGTCCATTCATACAGAAATTTTTATCGTGATGATATTTCTGCTCGTGCCATCCCCCATAGGCAAAAAAGGTCTCTTTCACTGGACCTTTGCCAATGTTTTCCTTGTATTGGTCGGGAGTTTTCTCAATCAGTCCTTGATCCATCCAATCCCAGACAAAAGCTCCAGCGTGACTTTTATTTTTATAGATATTATCGTGCCAATACTCCTTAAGGTTGCCGTTCGAGTTCCCCATGGCGTGGGTATATTCACATAAGATTGACGGTCGACCATCTTTCGCAATCCAATCCTGAGGGGCATACATGCGGGAAAAAAAATCTCCCACTGAGTGGTCGCCGCCTTCATAGTGCACGGGGCGTGTCGAATCATTTTGATGCAACCATTCAGCGGCTTTCTCCAAATTCGGTCCACTGCCAGCTTCATTTCCAAGTGACCAAATCACCACGGAAGCGTGGTTTTTATCTCGATGATACATGCGCTGCACGCGGTTCAGGTGTGACTCCATCCAGTCCGGCGAGTTAGCCAACTTGTTCTTGGCATTATTTTCGTAGTCGTGACTTTCAATGTTAGCCTCATCAATGACATAGAGTCCATACTGGTCACAAAGGTCATACCACATTGGAGCGTTGGGGTAGTGACTGGTTCTTACCGCATTGATATTATACTCTTTCATCAATTTGATATCTCTCAGCATTTCTTCTTTACTGACGACCTGCCCATTGGCCGGACTGTGCTCGTGTCGGTTCACTCCCTTGAATTTAATCGGAACCCCATTGAAAAAATAAACGCCGTCTTTAATCTCAGACTTCTTGAATCCAATACGCTGAGGGATGACCTCGATCACCTTTCCTGCCGTATCTTTAAGTGTCACAGTCGCCAAATAGAGATACGGGTCTTCAGCGCTCCATTTGCGCGGGGAAACCACAGGCACGCAAAACTTCCCTTGAGAGGATTTACGAAACAGGCTTTTCCCTGCCGCATCAAATAGTTCCAGCTCAACCGTTCCGCCAGGATTTGCCACCTCGACATCCACCTTTAGTTCGGCGTTCACACATTCAGAATCGAGATCCGTCACAATCGAAAGATCCCGCACGTGAGTTGTCGCCCGAGAGGTTAGATAAACATCACGGTAAATACCACTCAACCTCCAAAAATCCTGATCTTCTAAATACGAGCCATCACACCAACGGTAAACCGCCACAGCGACCAGGTTTTTCCCGGGTTTGATGTGTTTGGTAATATTAAACTCAGCTGGGGTTCGGCTCCCTTGGCTGTATCCTACTTTTTCACCATTGACCCAAAAGTAAAACGCAGCCTTTACACCGTCAAAATTCAAAAACACCTCACGGCCCTCCCAGCTTTGAGGGATCTCCACATTGAGCCGGTAGGACCCTACCGGGTTATCATCCTGTGGAATATGGGGCGCATCCTTGGGAAAGGGGTACGTTCGATTGCTATAGAGCGGCTTGCCGTGCCCTTTCATCTCCCAATTGGAAGGGACCTCGATCGTTTGCCAGTTGGAGTCATCAAACTTCAAGGTGTGAAAATTTTCCGGTCGATCAGCAGGCTTAGCCACCCATTGAAACTTCCAATCACCATTCAACAACTGAAACCATGGCGAATTCTTACGGTCATAGGTTCGAGCCCTCTCTTGATCTGGATAAGTGTAAAAGGTCGCTCTAGGAGGCTCAACCCCTTGCTGAAGCAGCGCTACATTTGACCAATCTCTCTCAGACTCCTCTTCGGCAGTCACAACAAATCCACCCAGAGTTAACCACATGACCATGCCCGTTAGTATCTTGTTCATTCCCATCCCTTGTATTTTAGTTTCTTAATCGTTTTTCAGGTCTCGCCCCGCCTACTTGTGACCAAAATCAAAAGCCTCGATCTCAGACATTGCCATGACCACAAGGTCACAGACTTAGCTTATGATTTAACTTCAGCTTCTCCCCTTTTTGTAATTTGAGCGAAACTTTCTGATCTTTGTAACGAACCTGACAGCTACCACCGTGTTTCGATGTGATTGAGGCGTTGATGAGTTTACCGCCCTCCCATGCCATCGAAACTTCAAAGGCGCCACGTGCGACTAAGCCGCTGACCTCACCTTCGCTCCAGACTTCAGGTAAAGCGGGGAGTAGTTCAATTTCACCTCGGTGGCTTTGTAAGAGCATTTCGCTAATCCCTGCTGTGAACCCAGCACTCTGTTCCAAAGCATTACCGCCCTTCCCCATCAAGTTGGGGTGAATCACCTTCTCGCTATGGTAGCGTGTGATATATTCAAAGCTCTTTTCTACATCGTAAAAACGAGCATGCAGAGCCACCAACCAGGAGATACTCCAGCCAATCTTTCCTGCCCCCCGCTCACTTTGACTGCGAACCTCAAGCGTTTTTCTCGCCCCCTCAACCAACTTCGGCGCGTTGGCCGTGTTGAACTGGTATCCTGGATAAAAAGCAAACAGGTGGCTGACATGTCGATGCATAGGTTCACCATCAATGTAGTCCCGGGACCACTCACGGATACGCCCATCCGCTCTCAAATGAGTGGTTTCTAGGCGAGGCAAGACTTTATTAATTTCACGGGCAACAGCATCATCCTTCACCCCTAAAACTTCTGACGCTTCGAGATAGTCCTGGAATAGCTGCCAAGCCAGCTGCTGATCCATCGCAGTGCCCATATCCTCCTGCCCCCATCTTTTCTTTGCCCTGTCTTCCTCTTTAACAAGGAAGGTATTTTCCGGTGAGGCATCGGGCCCCAACACCAGCTTACCCGTCCGCGGATCTTCAACCATCCAATCGAGACAGAACATCACGTGCTCTTTCAACACCGGGAAGCCTCGTTCTTTAAGGAACTCACGATCCATCCCAAAACGATAGTGATCCATAATATGCGTCGCACACCAAGCTCCACCCATCACCCAGAAGGCACGTGGCGGCTTGCTGGGGAAAATCGAGTGATGCATACCATTAAGCACACCCACAGCGGCGCCGCGGCATCCTAACATTTTAGAAGCCAGTTTCTTCGCGGACGGCAACTGACGTTCCATCATCCCCACATAGGACTCGTGGCATTCTGAGAGATTTGTCACCTCAGCAGGCCAATAATACATCTGCGTATTAATATTGTGATGATAGTCACCAGACCACATGGGCATAAGCTCGGAATTCCACAATCCTGACAAGGGTGGTCCCATTTCACCCCGTGCCGAAGTGATCAGAATATAGCGCCCCAGTTGGAACAACTGCTCATCCAGCAAGCCGTCGTAATTCTCGCGATGGGATTGCCTGATCCCCTTCATCGAGCTGCTCCGAGCCAACCGCTTGTCCGTTGGGATGTCGTTCTTCTTTTTCGGCCCGAGACGTAGTTGCACTCGATCAAACAGCTCGCTGTGCGCACCGACGGCAGCAGCACGGGACTTCTCCCATCCCATTTTTTGGAACGCCTTAAGCAAGAGTTCAGAATCCTTGATGAGATCGCGATCCAAAGGTTTGTAGCTATCATTTTTGTTAAAATTAGTCGAGCCAGACATAATCACCAACAACTCACGGGCACCACTGACACTCAACACACCACCTTTAGACTCCACCTTACCTCCCACAGTAAAAGCACGCGCAACCGCAGCGTAACTGGTATCATAGGCAGTCTTTTTTTGTCCATGGGCAGCCCCCTTCAGGAAAATCCCATGATCTCCCAAACTTCCCGTTGCCGGCTTCTGGTGTGGAAAATTAACCGGGCGACTAAAATGAAGTGTTGTTGAAATGGTGTCCGGTCCAGATGCTTTCATGCGAATCGCAACCACATTCAAATCATCGGCAATAAAGGTCTCCCGCTGGTAGGTCGTTTTATCTAAGGTATAACGTGTATGTGTCACACCAGTGGACAGATCCAAGGCGCGGACATAGTTCTGCACCTTCTTTGCTCCACTTGAGTAATCATAGTCGAATTCAAGCAAACCAAATGTCACATATGAGCCCATACCTTGAAAACGATTATTCGCTTTCACCAGCAACTCGCTGTCGATCAGTTGATGCGCTTCATGTGCTTTTCCGTCAAAGAGAAGCTTACGCACCTGATCAACTGTTTTCGTTTTATCTGGAAGTTTGCCAAAGATGTATTTCTCATCCGCAGTCGGTGGCAGCCACAACTCTAAATGATTAAACTGAATCACGTCTTTCTCAATGCCACCAAAAACCATGGCTCCAAAGGTGCCATTACCGATGGGAAGCGCCTGCTCCCATCGCGATGCGGGTCGTTCAAACCAAAGCGTGTTCGCAGACTCCTCTGATTGGGGCTCACCCGTAAAGACCGCCTTTCGGTCATAACCCTCCAGTTTGGTGGATGTCCATGGTTCGCGCTTAGCATCAACGCCCCCCTGAGCCAACAAGACCAGAACCAGAGTCAACCAACATTTTTTTTTAATCATCATATCTAAATACAAATCCTGTTTCTTCAGCCCACTCTAGTCAGGCTAAAACCGTTAACTCGTTCAATTTTTCTTCTGCGCACCAGTCAAATCCTTGTGACTCAGCAGCTCATATTTCAGAAATACAAAATCTGCAGCTGACTGAATCTCCAAAGCAACCTTTTTATCAGAGCTAACCACAGACTCAGAAAGTTTTTCGGTGCGTAAATCCGTAACTTTAAGCTTATCGCCAGCCTCACAAAAACGAATACTCACATGACGAGCCGCTTCGGTATTCTTACGCTCTCGAAACACGAGAAGATAACCCGTTTTTGAGCCAGGTTTAACCCACTGAAATCCGCTCCAAGCAGCGCCGTTCGGCTCATCACCCATCGCAAAAACATAACTTTGATAGAGTTCATGTTGAACCGGCTTGTATATAGAAAGCAAGTCACGGACTTCATCCCGGTCACTGCCTTTGTAGTAATAAGTCGACTGGAAAAAAGTTGGAATACCCATCAGCCCAAGTGCCACCTCATATCCGTGCCCGTAAAGGTGTGCGTCACTCTTTTGCCTGTTCACTCGAGCAAAATTCTGAATAGGCAGCTCAAATTTGTTCAAGTTGACATACTCAGCCAACTCACGGTTTTCACGTAACATCAACGTCGGCTGAGGAATTGTATTGGCAGGCGTGTTTGGTTTTCGGTTAGACAGCCAGACACACCCAAAATCGCGAGCCCAGAAATACCCGAATCGTGGAGCATTCTCTGTGACATCTACAGCCATACGCGCCTTATGCTCCGTATAAAGCAAAAAGCTGCGCAACTTATTCCAGTGGCTGTATAGATGGTCATAATTGGAAATATGTGCGAAGTCATACTTCCATGTTTCAAACCCACCTTCATCGAAATTGCGCTTTAGATCGTCGAGTTCGGCTCGGGCCGCCGTCCACAGGCCCAATCGAAGCCCCTTGCTTGCAGCGGCATCGCGAACAACACTCCACCCCTTCGGGTACCAGTCGTCCCTTGTGCTCCATTCATTTTTCTTTTTATCCGCTTCATTGGAACGACCCTTCTGCCAACCATCGTCAATCTGTAAAACATCAATTCCAAGGTCAGTTACTGAATCGATTTCCTTCAAGACCTCAGACTCCGCCGCTCTAGACATGGAGTCGCCTCCTCCATTACCACTGCCCCAGGTGTTAGCCTTTACCCACACATCACGCTTTGGATCTACAGGAAAACGAGCCCGATCAAACTCTTTCATAGCGAGTTCGCGCTGATCGGAGGAAGCTTCAGAGTAGAGCACAGTCCATGTCGCCCAACACCAGCGGTATTCCTCTGGATGCAAATACTCAGCGGAAAGCCCCGAACCCGTATTATGCAGACCAGCTTTATCTTTCTTAAACGCCCCAGTATCCACACCTGAACGGTTCACACACTTGTGCGACTCTTTCACCCAAGCAATCCCACCCTTGTTGTTTTCCGCAAACAAAACACTAGCCCAATCTACACTATCCCCCGTCATGGGCTCTTGCCGCGACATATGGTGATCTTCAGTATGGCGGTGCTGCGTGTCGTTATAGTAGCCGAATGCGGTCAAGCGATCCTGCTTCACAGGTAGAAAATCAACACGCCGCTCAGAAGCTTCATTTTGCTTCGCGTTAACCTTTTTCGCCTTGCCGCCACAATTCATGTAACTGGATAAGCGATAGCCATCAGGCGCCATACTGTTCAACTCGCTGATCCGTTTGGGATCACCGTTAAGATTCAATGCCCCTGCAGCCTTTCCGCCCTCGCTCTCGTATACCCAGACCTCAGAAACACAAACATTCACCCCACCTTCTTTAATCACCTTAATGTTCACCGCATCCCCCACGCGAACAGAATCAGGAATGTCAAAAGACACAATCTCTGGCATTTTTTTGTCACGCCAACTCGGCAAAGCCACGGGTTTGACCACTTGGACTTTACTCTCGCCATCCATGCTCAATGCTTGGATCGACTGAATCCTTCTAGAGCCCGAACCAGCATCCCACCAAGACACCATCACTTTGTAATCACGGTCATGGCGCATGCCCTCCATCTTCAGCTCAATATTCTTCGGCGCATAAAGAGTGCTCAATTGGTAGAGTTTGGCAATTTTGTGTTCTTGTGCCGACTCAGGAGCTACATGAGAAACACCGGAAATCACCTTAAATTTTACACCATCCGACTTTGTCTCCTGCTTTGATCGAGCGATATTTTTGCCACCTTTAAGCCATACTTGTGTCCTGATGCCCGGAGCTTTCGGGTAAACCCAAATCGCATACTTGAGCTTCACCCCGGTGGACGGGTATTCCATCTCTGCCAAAACCTCCAAGTGATCCGATGTAAACCCCTCATCATCAGAAGGAGTCGCCGTAAGCGATATCAAACGAGCTTGACCTTCAGTAAGACCAGGGAACTTCCAATCAGCATTTTCCGTAACAGGTCCTTCAACCCATTCATCTCCAGAATTTAAATCACGAAGACTGGATGTCACCAAACCTTTCTCTGTCCACCTCCACTCACGCGATACCCTGCCGGTGCTAACGGTAAGCAGATTACCCTTTGATAAAACCTCTGCATCAGCAAATGCCGCTTTTACCTCAGGTAAATCGGCATACATATCCGATATCGATATCATGCTGGCAAAAAGACCAACAGCTAGAGAAGCTTTATTTATACTCATCATTTTCATGTTTAACCCAATCGCCAGTTACTGGTTAAAACATACACAATGCCACCAGTTCAGTAAGTCCCGCCTATCCGTGACAACAACGCCCTGTGCCCGATCAACCAGCATTCAAATAGTAACGTTGAATATCACGAAAAATATTATCCCTCCGGCGACGGGCAACCTCCACATCTTTTGTTTTTAGTGAGAATCTTCTACGCTCGGAGGTTCCATCACCGTGATGAATCGTTATATTACACCACCAAATTTCTCCATTGATCCAAATATGATGATTCCGGTTTTTTCCCATGGTCTTCGTTGCTAATTTACTTGTTCTCATAATGATTTGATTTGGATAACCGAGGACGACAACAATCATCATACATTATGATCATCGAACTAACCTCGTTCATTTATATCCTGCCCTAAAAGGGCCAACCAAGAAAGTCACGAACATCAGGGACTCTGAGCCTTATCTTCGATGTAACGAGGCTCAATCAAGCAAACAAGGATCCATCAAGACAGACAAACACATATTCATCCTATAGTGATCATCCGCGCAACGGATTTCACTACCGACCACAGAGACCCTTTTACTTCTTTGGCTGCTCAAGCACCTCTGCCGCCAATCTAAATTTTTTATGTTCGGACATCGTATGTAGCTCATCCATCTGCTTATACAGCTCAGCGACCAACTCTGGATATTTTTTTGATAAATCCTTTGTTTCTGAAAGGTCGTTATCCAAGTCATAAAGTTCCATTTTCGGCTTCCTTTGAGTATTGGTGTTCAGACACACCAATTTCCACTTCCCCTGACGAATGGCACGCTTTCCCTTCCCTTCATAAAATTCCCAGTAAAGGTTTTTATGTTGGGCCTGCTTCCCCCGCCCCAACAAAGTGGGCACGATGGAAATCCCATCCGTATCTAGCTGAGGCTCGGCTCCTGCAAGCTCTCGCAATGTTGGCGAAATATCCCAGAATGCGGAAACATGGTCCGTTGAACTACCTGCTTTGATCTTTCCTGGCCACCATGCAATCATCGGGACACGCACCCCTCCCTCATACAGATCCCGCTTACCACCACGAAGTTCACCGCTGGAATGAAAACTATCCCGACGATGGCCACCTTCCTGCATCGCCCCATTGTCACTGGCAAACATTACCAGAGTATTCTCCGCAAGCCCTAATTCATCGAGCTTCTTCAAAATCAACCCTACATTGTGATCCATATAAGAAACCATCGCCGCATAGGTTGTTTTCGGTTCACGCTCCCACGAGTAGTGTTGGTGTTCCTTGGAATCCAGAACTTTTTCTTTAAGGATCGGGCGATATTTTGCCTTCCATTCTTCTTTGGCGCGCAAACTGGCGTGAGGCAACTGAAAGGCTAAATGCAAAAAGAATGGCCCATCTTTCTGACGCTCAAGATACTGCAAGGCTTCATGAATCACATTCTCACTACTGTATTGGTCACCAGCATGCTGGGTATTATTTGGATATTGAACTCTCTGAGTGTTTCTCCAAAGGTAGGGAGGATAATACCAGTGAGCTGCGGTGTGTGAAGTAAACCCAAAAAAATAATCAAATCCCTTTTTCTTCAACAACAAAGCATCATCCGTGTTGCAGCCCAAACCAGATTTACCAATCAAGGCAGTGTGATAGCCTGCCTTTTGAAGCGCACTCGGGAAGATTTGATCCTGAGGGTCAAGGCGCATCTGCAAATACCCATTTCCGCGCACGTAAGTATTCCCGGAATGCTTCCCTTGCAACATACAACTCCTGGAAGGTCCACAGACAGTACTACCTGAATAGTGCTGGCTAAACACCATACCTTCTACCGCCATTTTATCAATGTTAGGCGTCTGAATGACCTTCTGCCCATAACAACCTAGATCTCCATACCCGAGATCGTCAGCTAGGATATAGATTACATTAGGCTTTTTCTGATCCTTTTCAGAGCCCCATCCAAAGCTACTAAAAGCTAAAAAAACAAACCCCGCCATCCATACCAACTTCATAAATTCTTTGCTCATTCCTAATTTCGTTAAATGTCTCACCTCTCTAAACCAAAGGTTCAATGATCATACAATAACCCCCAATCTTGTTGAGTCACGCTCATCCGTGACTAGTATTGATACAAAGGCTAAGCTTATTTACACTGTGAGGCATGCTTGATCAAGCATCACTGACGGCGAACATCCTCAATTCTATTACCCATGGCTCAAGCACTCTCAATCCAGACCAAACTCTCCCTAGCCCTTCTTTGGCTTGGATCATGCATCTCACCGATTCAGGCTAGCCCGGACCTAGGAGACCACCCTAATTTCGCACATGCCATGCAGGTTATCACTCGAAAAGTTGATAACTTCCCCGTTGTTTTTCACTACGGACAAGTTCGCCCCGATTTTAATGACACCTCCAAAAATCCCCACCGCTCCAGGCTCGACCTCAACGGGGAATGGTTATTTCGATTTGACCCCCAGTCCATAGGAGAAAAACAACGATGGTTTTCGACAAAGACCCATCTTAAAGACTGGCATCAAGTCAACGTCCCACACTCATGGGACTCCATGCCCGGAGGAAAGTATTGGGATTGGCAAAACCGAAGTGTGACCAATCCACCGCATTACAACGGGTCAGCATGGTATCGGCGCTCATTCGAGTGGACACCCCAGCAAAATAAACGGCAAAGAATCGTCTTTCTCGGCGTCCAACAGCGAGCCCGGGTTTACTTAAATAACTCAGCAATCGCGATGCATGAAGGTGGCGGCGCTCCTTTTTCTATCGATATTTCCGAGCGCCTGAAACCTGGAACCAATACGCTCGCGCTCAAAGTCACTCGCCTGCCTAATTTCAAACTCCATAAAGATGGCAAAAAATGGGATGAAATCCACTACACCCACACCCTACACCCCAAAGCCCCCGATTGTTGGCCTTACGCTGGTATTCTTAGAGATGTCTACCTCAGCGAAGAAGCGGCAATCAGCATTCGTAAAACGCAGATCTGCACTCAAAATGACAAATTACAAACGACCGTCATCATCAGCAATAACGGCAAACAAACATCCAGCGTCTGGGTCAAACTTAGATGCTCAGCCCTCGCAGTGCCCCGCCACACAAGCCATGAGCTTTTACGTCTAGCTCCAGGCCAAACAAGAGTGGTAAAGCTATCCCTCTCCTTATCAACGGATGCCAAATCCTGGAGCCCTCAATCCCCCCACCTCTACAAAGCCCATATTACTCTTCACCGAGAGAATGGCCAAGCGTTCGACCAACTGGTATCCACATTCGGCATTCGAAAGTTCACTACTTCGGGACCTCAGTTCACACTTAACCAGCAAGCTATTTTCCTCAAAGGCATCTCCCTTTATGAAGAAAACCACCACCGGGGAGGCGCCATTACCCGTAAAGATCATGAAAAACTCTTTCAGTTAGCCCGACAATCCAACTCAAACTTCATCAGGATGCACGTCACGCAACGAGCTCCCTACGCCTATCAACTGGCAGACCAGCAGGGATTTCTGATTTGTGCGGAATGGGCAGGCTTCTGGTATACGAAAGAAGCCATGGCTCAACAAAGCCAAGACAAACAATCCATCTACCAAACCCTAGGTCGCTGCGCCGTATGGGACCTCATGAACCATCCCTCGGTCGTCCTTTGGGGGCTACATAATGAAGCACACCAGTTCTGCCCGGAATATGAAACATTTGTAAAAACAGGTCGCTCGTTGGTCCAAGAACTCGATCAGGAAAAACGCCCGATCACCTGGGCTGCCTGGCATCCAACCAAAGGCACGCCACATTTCGAGCATGCCGATGCCGTTGGTTTCAACGAATACCGTGGTGCGATGGACCCGTTTGAAGATCTTGCCCCGGACCTCAACAAAGCAATCAAAAGCAACCCGAGCAAACCCCTCATCATCATGGAAAACGGAGCTTGGTCCAAACGAGGCGAGAGAGGACCCGTTACCCAGAAAAGCACCGAAGACTGGCAAGCCGACCTCCTCAAAAGACAGTGGAACGTGCTCACGCAATACACACCTGCATTTTCTGGCTACACCTACTGGCTACTTAGCGATTACCGATCACGTAAAACCTACACGGGAAACAGAAGATCCAATGGCTACTCCCGTATGGGCCTCTACGATGAATTTCACCAACCCAAACTCGTCAGTGAGGTGTTTCGGGATTTAATAAACCCACTCAAAAAATAGGTGTTCTGGTCACGCCCATTCAAAGAATGAATCACGCGTGCCGCTTTTATCTGTTTAAAGAGCCAAGGAATCAGCCCCAGCTCATTTCACGCATGCTTCGATGAACCATGCCCCACACTTGGGATACTCAGTGTATTTCCAGTTACTACTTTGACTGCGAGAAGATCCAATCGATCAGATTCGTACCAGGAGTAGTCATACTACCATAAGCAGCACCATAAGGAGCAGTAATAGGATTAGCCCAAGCGGGTGTTGTCACTGCATGCCCAACACCATCAAATTCCGTATAGGTCCAGTTTGGGTGCCCGGCTGCGAGCATGGCGTCATGCATCGCTCTGGATCCTAGATACGACACAACGGTATCGCTATTTCCATGAAAATTCCAGATCGGAACACCTACCAAAGTGGCTGCCTCCGTCGGATCCCCTCCTCCAGCCATCGGAGCCAGACAAGCGAACCGTGAAGGATCGCGCATCACACAGTCCCATGCTCCAAATCCGCCCATGGACTGCCCAGTGACATAAATACGATCCGGATCGATATTGAACTCCTGCTCAAGAGCATCAATAATTTCGTAAACCATTGTCATCGAATCGGTAATCGGAGTCGCGCTGAGATCATATTGTCCAGCTCCCCATGGCGTCGCGGCCCAGTTGCTTTGACTCTGAGGAGTGATCACAAAGGCGGGGTATTGAGCCCTAACTTCTTTACTGGACAACTCCTTCATTGCCTCAATGGACCGACTGGTATTGTCCGTTCCCGTTCCGCCAGCGCCGTGAAAAGCGATGACCAGTGGATACTCCACATTTGGGTCGTAAACATTCGGTTTGAGTATCCGGTAAGGCAGGCTGCCCGTACCGCTGCTGTGAAGTCGTGCTTCAAAATTGCCTAGTGGCTCAGAGCCGATTGTAAAGAAATCACGTAGCACCTCCCCTTGTACGTAGAAAACGTAGTCTCCATTGGCATCGATGGTTGAGTTCTGGTCAATGCTTGTCGAAAGAAACGGGGCCACTCCATCGGGAGAGTGCGGAGCCTCACTCCACCAGGCGTGCTCCCCGCCTAGATTCGTTTGCCTCCTCGGAAAGAGCAGCGACGGATAAAGTGTTCTCACAGTAAGTTTACAGAGGTGTTGATCACCGACCTCGAAGTCGACAATTTCCACTTCGATATCTGCCGCCGCTAGTGCGCTACCGATATAGAAAGCCAGGTTTCCATTTGTGCTAGCTGCCTGCGTTCCCGCATCCGCAGTCAACATCCGCCCGTCAGGATATTGGTCTCCGCCCGCACCGGAAGTGCCGTTATGCCTTGCGAAGCTCACCGTTTGACCACCGCCATCGCCGCCATAGATAAATTCAACAAGAAAGCCATAAGCCTTGGTTGGAACCAATGGAATCGACGCATTCAGGTCGAAGTGGACGTATAGCCCTCCGTGCGTCAGTCCTGCTGGTATATCAAAATACTCACTATACAGAGATGTCATGCTTGTTCCATCTAGGGCGTCATCGTCAGAGAGACCATCGCCCTTTACCCATTCTGTAGAATCATTCGAATCACCCGTTGGATTCCATTCAAAAATAGTCAGCTTAAACTTATTCTTATACTTCATGTTCCAACCATTGCCTTGAACTAATGATAGCGATTTCATATCGAACGCAGTCGCCGGCTGAAAGCTCATCCCGTACCCGCTACCGTTAGAAACGCCTTGAGTCGTGTTAGTTATATTATAAGAAATCTGCGCACTATCGCCTAGCGCCTCAAGGGGACTCATACGCAGATTACCAACACTCGGAGGAACGTAGATAGTGTTCTTACTCAAGTAAAAACATAGATCAGCATTGCCTCCTTGGTCTGTATTCGCGGTGGTCGTAGTGCCGATCTGCCGACCACCGGCATAAAGGTCACTTGTATGACTTCTCCGGTAAGTGATGTTATCAGACCCATGTCCAGAATAAAGTAGTTCAATCGTAAAACCATAGGCAGTGTTTGCCGCCAAAGTAACAGGACTACTCAAATTGAAGTGAATATAATTCAGCGCAGGCATGCTACCAAGTGGGGTCTCAAAATCCTCACTGTACAACAACGTCATGCCCGTGCCATTGAGAGGATCACCATCTGTAGTTCCATCGCCCTCTTTCCACTCTACCACATCCTCACCATCGCTGGAAGGATTCCATGTGAACAGTTTAAGTCTAAGATAAGTTCCAGCATTATAGCCCTGTTTAGTGGCCTTAACCACAGTGAGTCGTGCCAAATCAAACCCAGTATCTCCTGTTTTGAAAGTTTGTCCAGCAGCGACACCAATACCATAACTTTGCTGCGTAGTCGCCGCACTTGCGGGATGCGAGATAGGAGTACCTGCACCGGTTGGCTCAGTAGTCTCGGCGATGATCGTATTAGCGCCTAAAGCAAACGTGCAGCTCAACGAAAACAAGAGTGATCTAATTACGATTTGTTTGAGTTTCATATGATTGATAGAAGTTCGTTCTTGAGGGGAGGATATTACCTCATCAGCCTGTGCATAGGGCTTTGGAGCCAGGCATCTGGATATCGATTCGTTACAGCGATGAAATCATTGACGGCTTGAAGGGAAATAGATAGTCACGAGTACGCGGGACTCGCCGTGATGATGATGACCCCGACCCTGAGCACCTCTGGTTTCACCTTTCTGAAAATTACGGGCTACCCTGCCAAAAAGGACTGGCCAGCATGTCACGTAATTACGTGACTTCAAAAAAACTAGCCATCTGTATTATAAGCTTGAGTTACACAGTGCGGGGTGACAATTTTTTAGTGTGGGCTGGCATGATGACATCACACACACAACAACAATCCATTTGTGTCACGGATATCCGTGACTATCCAAAACATCCGCCTTGCTTCTATCTTTTTTTACACCCAAAACATCATAATATGAAAACAATAATTAATACCATAACGGGCCTCAGTATAGCTCTGACAGCCTCGACACATGCTGCATCATTGATCATCGGCGGCAGCGCGCCGACCGAAGATGTCGTATTTTCCCAGACCTCTCATAACAACAACTCGGGCTCCTCGGTTACAACATCCACCGGGCAAACCTTTGCTACAACAACCGCATTTGATCTAAGTGCGATTTCAGTCTTGAAGGGCAGCACTCAAAATGGCTACGTAGTTGGGGATCAAGTACGTTTGCAGATTTTCACTGTAACTGATGGCGCTACTGTCGCCACGAATTGGAAAACCGGATCGGGCACAAGCGACCCAGTGGCTTCTGCTGGCATTACTCCTATCTTTGATTCGGCATTTGATATTACCACATCCGGGACAGCCAATATAGCCGAGGGGACGCTTCTGACTTTTGATATAGGAAACCTTAGCCTATCAGCCAACACAGATTATGGATTCGTTTTTACATTTATTGATGCTGCTGGAGGCCCCAATAATATGAACTTCAAGCAAAATACTCTATCCAATGATTTTGCGAACGGCATGAAGATTTCTAGTAGTGCTACTAATAATACTACAAGTGTAAACCAAGATCTAGCCTTCTACGTGGTATCGGCGGTTCCAGAACCTTCCTCGACTACCCTACTCGGTCTCGGTGGTCTCGCACTCATCTTGCGCCGTCGCAAGTAATTGGAATCAGTATTTACCTATTCTTTATAACCCCCCGGTGGCTTCCATGGTCGCCGGGGGTTTTTCTATCCGTGTAAGAGCTCGACACAAATCAAAACTACTTTTCTGAATATGCGATACATCAAAGACATAAAGCTAGCCTTACTATTTATACCACTCCGCAAAACAGATGAGACGATTGAAAGTTTTAAAGCTGTGAGGAAATGCACTTCGTGGTCTACCAGAGTTCCGTCTGTTTTGCTACTTGGTATTAGCATACTCTCGCTGACTTCCGCCTCAGGAAAAGAAATCCAACCTAACATCATCTTGGTGATGACTGATGATCAAGGTTATGCCGATTTAGGATGCCATGGTCACCCTTTTTTAAAGACCCCAAATATCGACAAGCTCTATGGTGAGGCGATACGTTTCACTGACTTCCACGCCAGTCCAGCATGCGCTCCGACTCGCAGTGCGCTCATGTCAGGCAAGGCCCCTTTCAAAGTGGGAGTGACCCACACCGCAGAGCCACGAGCTAGACTGAAACTAGGTACCGTCACTGTAGCGGAGGCTCTCAAATCGAACGGCTATGTAACTGGAATTTTTGGGAAATGGCATTTGGGATGGGAGAATGAGTATCAACCTGAGAACAGAGGATTCGATGAGGTATTTATCCACGGAGGCGGAGGAATAGCCCGTAGCCAACCGAAGGCTGAAACACCTTTGAAAAACGGTAAGGAGAAGGGCTACTTTAATCCATTCCTAAAGCACAACGGTTCCTTTGTACAAACTGAAGGTTACTGCACGGATGTGTTTTTCCAGCAAGCTCTTGGGTGGATGAAATCTAACGTAGATCAAAACAAGCCGTTTTTTGCTTACATAGCAACCAATGCCCCACACTCCCCATACATTGTAGATCCGAAGTACAGCAGCCCCTATAAAGACAAGTGTGATCTCCATACAGCTAATTTCTATGGAATGATCTCAAATACCGATGAAAACATGGGCACCTTGATGAGCTCCATCGATAAGTGGGGAATCCGTGATAACACGATACTCATCTTCATGACGGATAATGGCTCTTCCAAAGGGTCTAAAGTTTACAATGCCGGGATGAAGGGGAAGAAATGCCAGCCATCGGAGGGAGGCGCTAAGGTACCCCTATTCATACGCTGGCCGCAAAAGCTCACGGCGGGACTTGATGTTGATCGCCTTACGAGGCACTACGATCTCTTTCCTACCTTATTAGACCTGTCCTCAGGCCAACTGCCCGCAGGGCTTGAGCTTGACGGTAGAAGCATGGTTCCTTTGATGAAAAATCCTCAAACAAAGGAATGGGAAGACCGTAATACCTTCATCCATGTTGCCAAGTGGCCCACAGGAAAAAGAGATAAACACAAATATGCTAATTTCGCGGTACGCAATGAGCGCTGGAGGTTAGAAGGCCCTTTTAAAAAGAACAATACCACATTGAAGGACACTAGGATTCAACTCTATGACATTAAGAATGACCCCGGGCAAACCACGGATGTAAGTAAAAAACACCCAGAGATCTATAAAAAAATGTTATCATCCTATGAGCAATGGTGGGAATTATGTCTACCACTCATGATCAACGAAGATGCCGATGCTGCAAAAGAAAACCCATTCCTCGAGCAATACGAGAAACAACGGGCAGAATCAGGTATCCCAAAGTGGACCCGCCCACGTTTCTAAAAAAAACACACTATTCTGCACAATTATTTCCCCTTCTTCTTAGATTTCTTTTTTTTCGTGTATACTTCCTTTTTCATCGCGTTAGAAATTGCGATGGCATTGGCTCGATCTTCTTCGTCATAGTCCCAATAATCGTTTATCACCTTGTTAATCAGGATTTGAGGATCGTCCTCTTTGTATTTTGCTCGGAGCTCTTTGAGTTCGATTTTGAGTTCCGCAACGACCGATGCGTATTCAGGATTGTCGTAAAGATTATTCATCTCCTTCGGATCTGTCTTAAGATCATAAAGCTCCCACCCTGGAGGCGTGCTTGGGGTATCAGCTCCGCGAAACCACAACGTGCCATAAAACATAATCAGTTTATAACGCTTCGTTCGAATGGCAATATGCGCGGGGTTTGCATGACTCGACATGTGCATCCAGTAATGATAGTAAGCTGACTGTTTCCATCCCTTCGGTTCCACGCCCGTTTCTAGGATCGATTTAAAACTACGGCCCTGCATGTATTCTAGTGTTTTCACTCCAGCGAAATCCAGCATTGTTGGAGCATAGTCCACATTCTCGACGATTGCATCCGCACGACTCCCCTTCTCTATCGCCTTCGGATAACAGATGATCAATGGCATTCTCATGCCTTCCTCATAGCACCAACGCTTGTCCATGTAATCGTGCTCACCAAGGTAGAAGCCCTGATCGCCGGTATAAATGATGACTGTGTTATCGTAGAGACCTTCCTTTTTCAGGTAGTCGATGACGCGTTTCAAGTTATCATCCACACCTTTGACGCAGCGCAAATAACGTTTCAGGTATTCTTGATAAGCCATGCTCTTGGCCTCGTCATCGCTTAGATTTGGATCATTTGCCCAAGCTCTGATGTAATTCCGCCGCTCATGACGTCGACCAATTGATGTCCCAATCTTATGAATCAGCTCATCATTGTGGCCACGCGTTGCAATCGACCCATGATTACCACGCTCATATAAACTCGCAGGCTCTGGAATGTGGACATCGGCGAGATAAGACTCATAGCGTGGCGCATACACAAACCTATCGTGTGGTGCCTTGAAATGATACTTTAGGAAAAATGGCTTCGTTTGATCGCGCCCCTTCAACCACGCCAAAGCAGAGTCAGTGATACAGTCAGAGGAGTGCCCTTCCATCTTGACCAAAGTTCCTTTAGTATCTCCATACGTGCCCTCAAAAAACTCGGGGTTGATATACTTCCCCTGTTCAGGCACGACTTTGTAGTAATCAAACGTCGAGGGTCTCACCTTAAGGTGCCACTTCCCCACGACAGCGGTAGTGTAGCCAGCCTTTTTCATCTCAATGGCCAAATAATGATTCTTAGGCTGGAGGGGTTCACGTAACGTGATGACACCGTTTACAGCGCTATACTGCCCGGTCATGATCGATGCCCGACTTGGCGTGCAGATCGAATTGTTGCAGAAGGCATTCTCCATGAGCATGCCCTCCTTCGCCAACTGATCAATCGTAGGCGTCGGATTGAGCGACTGTAGTCGTCCACCATAGGCTCCAATCGCCTGACTGGTATGATCGTCGCTCATCACGAACAAGATGTTTGGTCGAGTCTGATCTGCCTGCAAACTGACAGAGCTCAGACCAATCAGAGCGATCGTGGCAAGATGTAACATTCTCTTGTAAATCATCATTTTTGTTTTGCTGATTTTTTATTGTTTTTAAGCTTCGTCCCCCAGGTCGGCCAATCACGAGCTTCAGCCTGAACGTTTAAGAATTGTGCGTTTATTCTCTTCTTCATCGCTTCAAATCGCTCAGGATTTTCAGCGGACACATCACGGCTTTCTCCAGCATCATTTTTTAGATTATAGAGCTCAAATTCGATGAGTTTAGACTCTTTCACCACATGCATACCCGCTCTATTTTTTGTGGACTTGTCGTCACCACCAAGTGTTTGCGCTGCAATGATTTTCCAATCACCTTCGCGCAACGCCGCCTGCTTGCCTCCACGAGAATGATACATCCACCAAAAGAGTGGCTGAGGTCGACTCACTTCTTTCGCGCCGAGTAGCAGCGGCACAAAGCTGCCCCCGTCGACTGTAACGGTAGTCGTCATTTCGGCTCCCCCCACCTCACACAAAGTCGGCAATATATCGGTGCCATTAATCGTGACATCGCTAACCGTCCCCGGCTTCACCTTCTGAGGCCAGCGTACAATCCCTGGCACGCGATGCCCGCCCTCGTGCATGTGCCCTTTCGCACCACGGAAAACTCCAGGTGAGCCCCAGCTCCCTCCCTGACGATGCTCTGGCCCATTGTCACTGGTAAACATGACAAAGGTATTTTTGCTAAGATTCTTATCATCCAAAACTTTCAATAGACGCCCCACTTCATGATCCATCTCAGCGACGCATCCGTAATACCTATGAACTAATTTGGGATTCGACTTACGAACGACACCAGGCCCTCCAAGTGGTACTTCGAGTGCCGCAGTTCGGGCCGCATCGTTATTATAAATATCACTCCATTCCCGAGAAGGAGTGATCGGCGAATGAGACTCATTCAACCATAGAAACATACAAAATGGCTTATTCGGATCCCGATCCTCACTGTCGAGCCAGTCAATGCACTCTTCCACCGTAACTGTCGCCTGAGATCCGGTCAGGTTTCCTGCAGGTTTCCCATTGCGAACCAATGAATCTGGGTCGCGAGAGAAATTATGTTCACAGGCAAGCCAATGATCGAAGCCAAAAGCATCTGGCCTGGCTAACTTACCCTTCGCGTCGGTGAATCCACCTAAGTGCCACTTCCCGGAAAACATCGTCTGGTAGCCAGCAGCCTTTAGCATACTTGCCACCGACTTCTCCTCTGGATGAAGGTAAAATGGCTTTGAACCTGACAAAAAGTCATAGATACCCACTCGATACGGATGCCGCCCGGTCAATATCGCAGCCCTAGAAGGAGAGCAATTATTAGATGCAGAGTGACAGTCAGTGAACCGGACCCCCTGCGTTGCTAGTTGATCCAAGTGTGGTGTCTTGACAACAGGATGCCCATAACAGCCCAGATCTCCATAGCCTAAATCATCAGCCAGTATAAACAAAATGTTCGGCTTTTCGGCAGCCATATCCCCAGTTGTGATTACTAGGGAAACGGCCGCAAAGGCAATCGTGCGAAGCGTTGTTTTTAATTTCATCATAAGTTCAATTAAGGAGCGGATTTGACCTTCTACCACCTAAACCTAAAATCGTCTGCTTAGTGCCGATCAATTCCTTTCCGGAGCACAGCGTTCGCCGTCAACATACCGTTTTAGAAGAGCACGCATAGCAGTCACTTTTTCCGGGTGCTCATTATAGAGATTCTTGGACTGTCGTGGATCTTCCTTCAGGTTAAACAGAAGGCCTGGATTGTTTTTTAGATACGCCTGTAAACCGAAATGCTCCAAGTAATACTGGGATTCCTTTCCAGAAGCTCCGGTCGATGTATCAATGAGAACCCAGTCTCCTTGACGTAAAGCATACTTACCCGTCTTCGTGTTCTGAACTGTCGCCACACGCAGCGGGCCCGCACAATCTTTCCCCGTCAAAACAGGCAGGAGGTTATAGCTATCGATGGCTTGTTCGTTGGTGAGTTTAAATCCGGTGATTGCTGCGAATGTGGCTGCGAGATCAACTTGGCTAACGACTTCGTCCGAGGTCGAACCCGCTTTGATCTGGCCGGGCCAGCGGACGATAAAGGGAACGCGGTGCCCGCCTTCATAGAGGTCATGCTTTATCCCACGAAATTTGCCTGAACTCCATTGGTCAAACTGTCTGAGTCGTCTGTAAGCAGCGTTTTCCGCGCCGTTATCCGCGGTAAAAATGACAATAGTATTGTTGCTTAGACCTTTTTTCTCCAAGACATCGAGGATTTTTCCGACCATCGCATCGGTCTCGATCACAAAGTCACCGTAATAACCAGCATGTGACTTACCATGAAATGGCTTGTTAGGAACGATGGGATAATGAGGTGAATTAAAGGCGAGATAGGCAAAGAAGGGCTTCTGAGCGTCTTGCTTCTCGATCCACTCGACGGTTTTTTGAGTGATGGTGGGGAGAACATCATAGGGATTCCAACCTTCTGCCATGGGGCCAGGTCGAAAACTGCCTCCACCGGCTAGAGGATTTGATTTGATGACGGGCTTCGTCGGAATGGTTAAGAAACGATCACCTTCGATCCAGCAATATGGCGGCATGTTAATCGTGCCATCGCCATAGTAATCATCGAAGCCCTGATCCAAAGGTCCCCCGGGGAATCGCTTCGTCCAGTCGTATGATTCGGCCCCTTTGGCCTTTTTACCCACGCCCGGCTTTCGGATCGCATCCCAGTCCCAACCGAGGTGCCACTTGCCAAAGCACGCAGTGTTGTAGCCCTGCTGTTGAAACATGCGCGCGATGGTAAACTCGCCCGACTCAAAAACCGAATCTCCGAAAGCACCGACGATCCCATGGAAGCTTCGCCAGTGGTGCTGGCCTGTGAGCATCGCATAGCGACTTGGCGTGCAAATACCGGACGAACTGTGCCCATCGGAAAAAGTCATACCTGCGCTCGCCAGACGATCGAGATTCGGAGTTTGAATTTTTGCCTCGGGATCACCGTAAGACACATCAGCTACGCCCATGTCATCTGCGTAGAGAATGATCACATTGGGAACTTTGGTTGACGCGAACGCCGACGCAACGCACAGACTCAGACAAAGGGTTGTTTTTAATATCATGTATGGAGTGAGATGTTGGAAGGAACTTTCATCGGGAGATAAAGGGCTTACTCTTTTAACTGAGGGAAAGTGGTCATCAAATTTTTATCAATGATAGGCCATCCATCATTTTTCAGCTCAGGACCAGGTGTTGTTCGTCCTCTTCTCAGAGCCTGGTTGAAGGTTTCGACCATGCTTTGAATCCGTTCGGGATGGGCATTTTCGAGGTTCTTTGTTTCGGCTCTATCGTCTTTTAAGTTGTAGAGCTGAACTTTTTGAGCAGTGGTTCTCGTTTTACGAGGGAAAGCTCCAGTCCCTGTTTTTTTTGTTAAAAGTAGCTTCCAGTCACCTTGGCGAATGGCAAAGTCACCATTACCAGCATGGTGAATCGTGAAAGGGCGCACTGGTTCGGAACTACCTTTCAAAGCAGGCAGGAAAGAAAAAGAATCTTCGGCTGCATTCACTGAAATTGAAGATTTTTTACCGATAATATCAGCAAAGGTGGCATAGAAGTCAGTGGTGCATACGGTTTGATTTATTTTCAGACCGGGTTGAATACCTTTGGGCCAGCGCATAAGGAAAGGGACACGGTGTCCGCCTTCATACAATGCTGTTTTTGCTCCACGATAGGGACCAGAGGGGGCATAGCCCGCCTTCATCATATTTGGCAGGGGGATATAAGCGGCAAAGCCGTTATCAGCCGTAAAAATAACCAGGGTGTTTTCATCCACGTTAGATTCTTTTAATTCTTCCAGCACCTGTTCAACGACCCAATCGGTTTCTGCTATAAAATCGGCATAGTGACTGAACTGCGAGTAGCGGCCTTTGAATTTTTTGCCTGGTGTTACAGGTGTGTGGGGTGAGGTAAGGGCAAGGTAGAGGAAAAAGGGTTTTTCTGTATTTTCGGCTTGCTCCTTAATGTATTCACGGGACTTCGCCGCCAAAGTTTCGAGAGCTTCACTTGCCTCAAAACCTTCAGATGCAGCGCCATAGCGGATATGGTCGTTGTATTCATTATGTTGCCAACCTTTGATTGTAGTGGGTAATTCAGTGGCTTTATTACCCTCCAAGTAGAGGTAGGGTGGCATATCCAAGGAAGCGAGAACGAAAAAGGCGCTGTCAAAACCGACGTCTACGGGACCATTTTTAAATGGCTTGGTATAATCAATCATCCATGAGTTGAAAAATTTTTCCTTAGGCCGTGAGGCTTCTTTTCTCTTCTCTTCTAGAAGCTTTTTGTATTTTTCGCCTTTATGATCAAACAGAACCCAATCAACGCCTAAGTGCCATTTCCCCACCATGCCGGTGTGATAACCCTCGCTCCTCAAGAAGGCAGGAAGATTCACGCGATCAGGATCCATGAGAGCCGGGCTGGTCGTGTTAAAAATTACGCTCTTTTTTAAACGGCTACGCCAGTTGTAGCGTCCTGTTAAAATACCGTAACGCGTAGGAGTACAGACGGCGGAGCTCGTGTGCCCATCTGTAAAGTTAGCACCTTCTATTGCCAAGCGGTCTATTGCCGGTGTGGGGATGATGCTGCCCGCATAGCTTGCTTCTCCCGGGCCCATATCATCCGCTAGAATAAGTACAATGTTGGGTTTATCTCCTGCTGAGGCAGGGAACAGACCCCCTGTTAACAGAGTGAATAATAGGGCGCTTAATGTAGTGTTGATTTTCATGATCGAACTCCCAGTGATCTTTCATTATTTCCCCGCATCATAGAAAGCTAGATGGTTCTCCATAGTTAACAGGCAGCGTTTCTTTAATCACTTTAATTGAAGACGGATCCTACTACTGATTGGCAGGTATGAGCGGTATGTCCGCTATTGACAGAGCCACTTTGAGATACGAGCCACTCGTAGGCTTCGGATAAACCACCAGCACCTTTCTGTCACCATTCGCGCTCTTCACATAGTTTTTAAAAAGAAAGGCTTTACGTTTGCCATTGAGAGCAACGACCTTGAGAGCCAACTTATCAGCAGGAGACGTCTTGAATATCTTTTTTTCGCTCGCTTTGATAATGTACTTTTGCTTACCAATTTGGGTATGCAGCTCGTTATGCGAGTAGTTGAGAACCAACACGGACCCCGCTGGTAGCTTCTTTGGAGAACAATCGATTATCTTAAACGTCGGCTTCGCCCATTTTTCTTCGCTGGCTGGATCAGAAAACACTAGGGTGAGTGACTCTTTTGAGGAAGGCGACGGTATTCTCCATTTGAATTTTGGCCTCCCGGTTTCATCGATAGCGTCAAAAATAATCTTTGAGGAAGCCTTATTGATAAGGATCGGTTTACTGATTCTGTAGTTATTGATCCGAAGCGAGTAGGGCTTCTCCGAAGAGCCCGCAGCATCACGCATCTTCGTGGGCACACAGCGCTCATCAACCCAAAGTATCGAGGGCAGTATCGCCCCGATATCTTCAGATTCGGTTGCATTTTTTGACGTTAAAATTGGCAGCGGCAGAATATAGGTGTAGCCTAGATCCTCTTTGGGCTCCTTCTCAGCTTCTTGGGCTAAGCTTACTTGAAGGGAAGCTGCGGCAAGAATAGGTAGAATCAAAAATTTTATCATCGGTTGTACTTGCTTAAAGTTCATTTACGTTGAGCCAACGGAAACTAATCATTTCAAATTTACGCCCGTGTTGAACTTGAGAACTTGAAGGTTCAGGCCCAATGCCATCCCAGTCGGGATCGACTGGTTCGGCGATCCGCTGCACCACGGCTTCAGCGTAAGCTCTGGTGACCTGGGTGCCATTTTTTGACTCACCATACACACGAATCAGAAAGCTATCACCCCGGGTTGAGAGGCGGGGCCCCAGAGCTTGCAAAATGTCGCCTTGCTGAAGATGTCCTGCCATATTTCTGGTGCGGCTTTTAGGAAAATTTGAGAGCCCCTCGTATTCAACGTTCGCTAAACTAGCGATGTCACTGTGAACTTTGTTCGATCCATAATAATGATCATAGTAATCGAGCTCCCCTCCCCCCGAGGACCGCCCGAGCCCCAGATCAACAAAGCTTTCGCCTGAATCATTGCCATTGAGACCTGATTTATCAATAGCTGCCTGGAGAGCGCCACTGAGACCTGTCTCTCTAGAATCGAGCCTGCGATTCACGAAGTCCCCGACGGATAGGAAAGGGCCTCGGGCTCGGACTTCCTCTACGATGTGCTCAGCGAGCTTTGTTAATTGATCATCATCGAGTTCACGAAACCCATTCCAGTATGAATCGTCCTGCAGCGTGTCACTACCAACATCCAGATTATCACCCTGCGCTGGGTGCGAACGCGAGAACACTGTCATTTTTTCTTCACCCTTGCCGTTGTAGCCGTAGTCGCTTGTGGAGGCACTGGATAGAAATGACTTCCAGGCGTTCACGGAGGTGCTATTGGGGTTAAATCCACCTGGCACACCGAGATATTCGGCGACTCGATGGTAACCCTCTTCAGCTGCGATGTCACTTTCTCTGGATTTCATCATCAGGAGATAGGGTGACACCCATTTACCAAGGTCAGGCAAGGTCGGGTTCCATTCCATGCTCGTATTGCTGGATGTATTCCTCTTCGTCTGTGAACTCATGAAAAAACGATCCCACATGTTGAAATTGAGTTCGTATGCCAAGTCGTAGTAAAGCAGTTGATCGGAGCTGCTTCCTTGTGTGACCAGATCGATGTTACCCGTCATCCCTGAGGAATTCGCCACACTTGTCTTCTCCCTGTCGTAGCGAATGTCCGCGTAGGAATTTCCTAATGTGTAGGAGGAATGCCAGATGAAAGGGCTATAATTCAGGTGCTGCAACATCCCTAACGAAGGAACACCGTAATCTGGTTTAGGAAGATCAAACAATACCATATCGACCCCTAGCAGAGTGCCTTTCGTAGTGAAGGGAGACGGGGTATTAAAATCAGCCCGTGGCAATTTGGCGAAGTTTTGATTATGATTCACAGAAGGCTCCATCAAGGGCGGCACGAGTCGTGATTTTCCTAAAGTGTCATTATTATTACCCGACCGGCTATTCACAGCACCTGGCACATACCAGCTGGCCCGCACATTGGCGTTGGCAACCGGTGCAATAGGTAAAAACTGGCTTCCATATACATTCAAGCTATCCCAATTTTCATCGAGATAAATATATCGATACCCAAATACTCCAGACATCGAACGCAGCCATGTGTCCTTATCATTCAAATCGAACATTCTTTTATTATTGGCAAGGTTCGTCGTGTCATAGGGAGCTTTAACATATTTATACCCCTCCTCTCCAATAAGAACAGATTGATAGAGATCATTATTATTTTTGATGTCACTCCAATCACTATGGGGCGCTTCCCCATCATACAGAAACCAGGTTCTCTTGAAAGTCACCTTCCCTTTTGGCGTGCCTGCATACTGGATGCTGTTCACCGAACTGGTTTGTGCAACAGCCAATCTCACCATCTTATCTTCCGTTCCTTTGAATGAACTTGTCTGAACAGATGGCTCACTCACCAAGCCAGCTTCCACTTTAAAACACTTGTCGTAGATACCCACACCATATGAACTGGGAGCTAGAATTAAGTCACCTGGTCGGGTAGCCGCATTCCAATCCACGGTGGACTGTGGGATAAACTCCAGATACTCACCTGGAGCTAGAGCTGGACACTCAATTTTAAACATGGGAGTAGATATAGGATTCTCAAAACTGGTCGAATCACTGGTTACTACCCAACGCTTGCTAAGAACCTTTCCGAAGTCCGCTACAAGGGCTTTGTCAACTTGGGAATCGATAGGCCCGGTTGAGATCAACCAACTGGTTCCTATTTTTTGGACATTCCTGCATACCATCACCTTGGGGTATTTTGATTGCACGTAGTAGTTCTTGGCATTGATGGTGACATTGTAGGGGTTCCATAGGACTACTTTTGGAAAAAACCCGTAGTGCAGTTTGTAAAAATTCACATTCGTGTCCACCGCTGGATTACCCACCGTTATTTTGCCACTTCCATCTTCTTCATAAAGTAGGTGCATTTCGTTTTCGCAGAGGGTCATCACCGGGTGAACTGCGGCACTCGTATTATTTTTGATATCTGGAACCTGCAATATTGAACTTCCAGTCATCGCCTTGAGATCTGAATCTCCAGCATCTGCCCCGACACCGGCATCTGCCCCTAAATCATAACCTGTTCTGACTGGGGCTACAGGATCGACCGAGTAACTATTCCCAGATCCTGTGACGGGGAGGTTCAACCAGCTTTTGATGAGTCCCAGCTTGGGGCCGTAGGTCGTATGGAAACCTTTATTGAGTGCCAGGTTGGGATTGCTTTCAAGGATATTATAATCCTTTGTAATAGATCCATAGGATCCCCAAGCAGGAAGAGCGGCATTACTCTTGCTCGCTTGATACTTTGCATACGCTATTAGATCCTTCTTCAGCCCTCCATTGAGGGAATCTGTGAGTAAAGATATGGAGTAGTGAGTGTAGTCTGCAGCGAGATCACGAGGTAGATCGTTGTCATCCACAGCAACGCCCACGGTGCCGAGCGTGGCGAGTTTAGCGATTGCCTTCTTTTTTAAGCTCACGAGATCTCCGTGATGAAAATTGCCCACACCGTGTGGTGCAAAGTATGGAGCTATATTCTCGCCACCAGCCTCTTGAAGACCTACGGGGCGTTCCTTTCTATTGTCATGGCTGATGTTAGCTTTCAATGAGAGGTCATCAACGTACCAGGCGTAAGAGCCAGTAACTTGACCTGATTTGCCGTAGACAGGGACACGTTCTACTGTGATTTCCGGAACCTCTGAATCCGTGGAAGCACTAGTGACAGCTCTACGTAAGGAGACAGGGGAAGAAAGGGGTTCTCCGGGAATGGGGTCCTCGCCTGACACCAACCATGTAAGTGGGTTGTCAAAAAACAGGCTCGTATCATTCCCAGATCGAGCATCAAGCAAGGAACCAGTATCATCATCTCTGGTAACAATGTCTGTGCTCAAGTCGTCTGGCATTTTACTGGAATGCCAAACACCAATCCATGAGCCATTAGCCATGTCCGGATCAAATATGTCAGCTCTCGCGGTTGACCGTTGATCCTGGCCAGTATGTTTTTGAAGCTCTCCAATAGCCAACATCAGAGCCAACCGGGCATTTACCCTTGCTTCCTCCATTGCATTATCATTATTGGCTGAACGCACCTCTATCGTGCTCAGTGTTATGATAGCCAAAACGATCATCATCAAAAGAACCATCACTGAAATGGTGGCAATCAAAGCGAAGCCGCGATCTGTCGAGCTCGCTTTGATGTGTGGTTTTCTTTTCATGATGGTAGCTGCGATCAAGAATGTTCTATCGGGGTATCTTCAGTTTACCAGAATACGATCGTTCAGTCTAAATAAGATACATCGAAATCACCCCGTGGTAAGTCACGCCAATCCGTGACACCCCCAGTGGCAATATGCGTACCTTAAGATCATTGTAAGATTACTAAACAAAAAGGTAAAGGGCAACTCTACAGCTATAGACACCCCCATTGATCAAGCCTCATCAACGGTTATCGACATAAAGAATATCTGATGGCGAGCGCAGATTTACTTCTTTTTTTTCTTCTTCACCCTTTCTCCCCTACTCGGATCGTAGTTCGGATTGGGTTCATTGGGGATAACCGCATCCATGTCTTTCAGCCAGGTATCGAGCTTCTTCTTTAACCGGGAGACCACCTCAGGGAGGTCACCGGCAAGGTTCTTTTTTTCAGATCGATCTTTGCGTAAATCATACAACTCAAATGTCCCGTTTTCATATTCTTGAACAAACTTGTATTGATCGGTCCGGATGATGGAGCATGGTCGAGTCCACGTGTCATTCTTCGCATTCGATGGATTCCCCTGATAACTGGCAATATGCCAAAAAAGAGCGTCGCGTTTCAACTTCCCTTTACCATCAAAAATGGGCAGCAAGCTTTCTCCATCCAAGGTCAACCCATCAAGCCTCCCCCCCCCTGCATCCAAAAATGTTGGGATCCAGTCCAGCAAGCTTACAGGCGTCTTGGATATACCTGGACTGGTGACCCCCTTCCAATAAACCATCGTTGGAACCCTGATGCCACCTTCATAAATGGAGGCTTTACAGCCCCGCAAGGGCAGGCTTTTGGCACATGCTGGATTAGTACCATTATCCGAAGTAAAAACAATAAGTGTGTTCTCATACACCCCCTGCTCCTTCAAGCTTTCGACCAGTTTACCAAATGCCAGGTCCATGGCATACACCATTGCAGCGTACCCTTGATTGCGATGGGTCTTTGAGGGGGGGCGTTCGGCAAATAATTTGACATATTCCGGCTTAGGTTCGACAGGCCGGTGCACCAAATAGGGTGCATACACGAGGAAAAACGGCTCGTTTTTATATTTTTTAATAAAGCCAATACTTTCCTCAGTGAGGCGGTCAGATAAATATTCACCCTTCGGCCCATCTGGAAGCTGGGTATTTTTGTATGGACTGAAAAAGCCACCCGCGGGGTGCCCCCAGCCACATCCTCCAGCATTCATCTGAGTAAACCCATGCGCCTGGGGTAACCCCTTCCCCTCATCCCCCATATGCCACTTCCCGGCATAGCCACACTTATAGCCAAGACGCTTCATCAACGTCCCGATCGTAGGAGCATCACCTTTGTAAAAATGATTGGTCTTAACATCCTTGATTTTTTTCAACCAATCCCGTGTACCCAAATAGTACTTAACATTATAGATCCCATGGCGTGGAGTGTTTTGCCCGGTCACCAGACACGCACGTGACGGAGAACAGGAAGGATAAGCATAAGCATCGGAAAAGACCCTCGATGTTTTCGCAAAGGCATCGATATTCGGGGTCAGATGAAAAGTATTTCCGTTACAACCCAGATCCCCCCACCCCAGGTCATCAACAAAAAACAAGACAACGTTCGGAGGTCTCTTCTCAGCGGCAAAACAAGAGGTGCCAACCATCAAACTCAGAACCCCTACCCATAAAATCTGCTTCATTATTGATACTCTTTTATTCATCATTTAGTTTGTGTTATAATTTAACCGTTAGATCAAAAACGACCAGCTTACAAAAAACTTAACACCTCACTAACCCCCTGTATTGTCACGAATCTTCGTGACAATAAAAACAATGGAAATTATTTGTCTTTAGTCACATACACATAAAGAGCTCCAAAATCTTTGTTTGGACCGTCACTAAGCCATGTCTGTAAATCATAATCACCCGCCTTAAGCTTGAGTGTAAATTTAGCGGATTTCGCCGTTTTCTCAACTTTCTGCTCTTTTTCTACCTCGCCAATTTTTATTTTTGCGCTGGTGACATTAAGTGCTTTGTTCGCTTCTTGAGGAAAATGACACAGTTCAAAGGTATAGGTTCCATCCCTGACTACCTTTACCGCCCATGCTCCATTCAGCTTATCGGCTCTGCCTTTTTTGATATGGCCACTCGACCATGGTTTGGCGCCAGTGTACCAATCCATAGCCGTCAAACTTGTATCCGGACATTCTGGTGCTCCGATTTCATTCCGACTTAACGTCGTCGCCGGATCTGGCATTGATTTCCAGTATTCTTCGTACTTGGCGCTCAGCATTTGCACAACTTCCGGGTGTTGGGATGCGACATCATTTCTTAATCGAGGATCATTTTTTTTATCAAATAGCTTTCTCCCGTCAAGGCGCCAGCGAGCTGTTTTAACAGAACTATTAACTCCCTTTCTCACTCCTCTTTGACGTGGACATTGAATGATCAACGTTCGATCTGCAGGATATTCATCCTCTTTCCCAGTCAGCAATGGTTTCAAGCTAACACCATCAAGACCATCAGGTCGTTCAATACCACAAAGATCTAATACCGTAGGGACAAAATCAATGATACCGGTAATGTTCTGATTTATCTTAGCCTTGGCACCTGGCAGGCGAACCATGAATGGGATATGCTGCTTCGCATCCAGAGAATTCTCTTTTCTATCGGTCAAATGAGGTGCGCCACGATCAAACATCCCCTGATCAGACGCAAAAATAACAACCGTTTTATCGGCAATACCCATTTCATCGAGTTTTTTCATCATACGACCTACATTCATATCCAGATTCTCAATCATTGGATGCAACGCCGCCATTCCCCGTTTACCATCGGGGCTCTCAAATGGACCGTGAACCGCCGGTGTCGACAAAAAACAAAAGAAAGGTTTTCCCTCTAACCCTTCCATCCACTTCATCGCATTGTCAAACAACACATCCGTGCTATATCCCTTACTAAATACCTTTTTACCGTTATGAACAAATACAGGGTCGTGGTGGTTGTTACCGTAGTAATCTTCTAACTGACCTATACTGCCGCCGCCCAATACATATGTTTCCTCAAAACCACGGTCCTGTGGACGGTGCGGATAGGAAAAACCCAAATGCCATTTTCCATACACACTCGTCTTGTAGCCGTTACGCTTCATGATATCGGCTATGGTTTCATGGTCTTTATGCATAATCGACCGTCCTCCAATCGTATCATAAACCCCGGTCCGAATCGCATACTTACCAGTCATGATTACCGAGCGGCTAGGCGAACAATAGTTTGGCGCATAACAATTTTGAAAATCGACGCTTTGCGCCGCCAGACGATCCAAGGAAGGAGTCTTAAGTTCGCTGTGCCCGTGACATGCCATTTCATAATAACTTTGGTTATCGGATAAGATAAACAGGATGTTGTATTGGGTCTTAGCAACGCTGCATTGCATGAAGACAACCATCAACAGTGGGATTAATGTGTAGTATTTCATTGAATTAAATTGGGATGATTTGTTCTTACCTCCATTTCAATGGATATTCATTGCAGAACAAGAATTATATCAAGCATAACGGTGACGACCAAATCAACAGCTTATCCACCGACAAGGATGTTCATATCTACTCTGTGATGTATGCTTCTACTTTAAAGAAACATCTGTCCAAATTCTCGGGTATAGCAAATGTCACTTCTGTCGAATCACCAGAGGAGGGCATAATCGGGTCCATTGATACTTCTTGCCACAGCCCTGTAAGGTTTTCATTATACAAGATTCTATATCGACGCTTCGAAAGGTCATCGTTACTCGAAAAACGGATCGTTACATCATCTTCGAGGGATCTGGAAGATTCAAGCACCCCGAAAAAGCTTTTGTTGTCTGTCGGCATCGTCCCGGCAACAAATTCATCATAGTCCAGTTGACCGTCATTATCAGAATCGACTGTTCCATCAACTACGGTGTTGGCTCCAAAGTGGACAATTTCCCAACCATCCCAGATTTCATCGCCGTCATCATCATGACTGTCATAGTCGTAACTAGCGCTAATCGTCATGGCGGAAGAAATCGCGTAAGGCACCGTAAATGTTGTCACATCATTTGCAGAATCAGCAAAAGCCCCACCGTTTTCACTGACCCAGGAATAGAAGTGTTTACCTGCCGGACCAGGGTCGGCTGCGACATCGATGATGCGCCCACCGGTGTAGACTCCATCCCCAGTTCCGTTCTCTACCGTAAGCAGGTAGGATGGGTCGAGCGGTCCGGACTCCTTAACAATATCTATATAGCACGCTCCAAAGTCCTGAATCAAGAATACGTCAGGCTCAGGCTCAGTCTCTCCATTCATCCAGACCTGAAGATCATAGTCTCCAGCATCTACGGTGATTGATATCGATGTCGATGTCGCAGTAGGGTCATCAACAAGCCATTCCCGCACATGATCTCCGAGTTGAACCCGAGCTTTTTCAATCTTCAACTCTTGCGGAGCCTCCTTCGGGTATTGACGTAAGGTAATGGTATACGTTCCTGGTTCCATCACTCGAACCGCCCACTTCTCACTTTGCCCGTTGTCACGAGTACGATCAATATGAGATTTCGCATATGGGATATTGCTGCCTGTGTACCAATCCATCGCAGTCATACTCGTATCCGGAAATGCAGTGGCTCCAATCTGATTTCGGCTGAGTGTCGCAGCCTGTTCAGCTTCACTGACTGGAAGCGAATCCCAAAATGCGTTGTAGAGCGCCGTCAGATCCGCTTTAGCCTGTAGATATTCTGCCTCATTGACCTCCAACGGATGACCTTCAGGCAACTTCAGAAGATTCAGCTCACAACGTGGGTCAGCAAGCTTATCAAACAATTTACTGCTCCCATCCAGACGCCAGCGACTGGTCTTAACAGACATCGAATGCCACTTTTTGGCTTCACTCGTACGCGGAGTCTGCGTAATTATATGTCGATCCGCTGGATAAGTAGCAGGGTCCCCAGTCAGTAATGGCCTTAAGCTAATGCCATCCATATCTGCCGGAATAGGGATGTTGCAATAATCCAAAATAGTTGGCGCAAGATCAATCAATCCAGCGAGATGAGTGTCCACTCCACGAGGAAGATTTGGGTGCGACTGCGTAGTGGTACCAACATGGTCTGGCATTCGAATCATGAACGGGATCTGGGTACGCGCATCTTGTGAAGTTTCCTTGTCTGCGGGATCATAGTGTGGCGCTCCACGATCAAACATGCCTTGATCTGATGCAAATATGACAATGGTATTATCCGCGAGTCCTTCCGTATCAAGAAAAGCCAATATCTCGCCTACATTATCATCCAAATTCTCAATAATGGGATTAATGGCCTTATCACCTGACACAGGGTTATTAAGATCAGGCCCCGAGTAAGGCCCATGAACTGCAGGCGTCGACAAGTAGCAGAAGAAGGGCTTACCATCATTAAGATCCTGAAGACCTCCAATCCAAGCCATCGCCGCATCAAACAACACATCGGTACTAAAGCCCGTGGGTTGAACCTGCACACCGTTGTGGAAGTAAACTCCATCGTGGTGCGTGTTGCCATAATAATCCTCTAACTGGCCAAGACTTCCACCATTCAGAACAAAGGTTTCATCAAATCCCCGATCTGCTGGACGATGCGGGTAAGAGTAGCCCAAATGCCATTTACCGTAAGCAGCGGTATGATAATTATGGCCTTTCATTATCTCAGCAAGTGTATCATGGTCCTTATGCATAATGGAACGACCATTCAGTGTATTAAAAACACCCGTGCGGATACACTGCTTACCGGTCAGCGCAATCGAACGACTCGGCGAACAGTAACTCGCAGCATAAAAATCCTGAAAATCCACACCTTGTGACGCAAGCGAATCAATATGTGGCGTGCTAAGCGTAATGGGGTTCCCATCATCATCGTCTAGCCAAGGTGTAAACCCGTGACAGGATAATTCGTAGTAACTCTGGTTGTCCGAAAAGATAAACAGCACATTTGGCGAGCCTTGGGCCTGGATGATATGCGTAAGAGCTATCATCATTAGGGGAATTATTTGTAAACACTTCATATTAGGTATTGGTCTGAATAGTAAAGAACAGAGCTTTTTTCGTGCTCGGGACATCTGGGATAGGAATCATTGGAATTGGTCCATCCTACAGACGTCCACAGTCGATCTTCCGCTGTATGGATGAAGTATAGCCAGTTGTTGTTGTTTGTATTGTCACGAGTACACGCCACATCGCGCAGGTGATTCATACTCAAAACCTTGAGCATCAGCAGTGCTGTCATCTCCCACCGACATTCGACCGTTTCGCCTCCGTCGAATCGTGTTAGCGTAAGTCCCCTGCTACGTTCTTTTTCTCCCCTGCAGCCAGTTTTAATGACACTTTTTTACCCGCGAAGGTAACCGTGCATGGATTACCACGCTTGGACAATATCATCGCGTCGGTCAGCTTTCCCTCTTTCCACTTCATAGACACCTCGAAGCCACCACGAGCAACCAAGCCAGTAACTGAGCCTTCAGACCATGCCTTGGGCAATGCCGGGAGTAGCTTGATCTCGCCAGTGTGGCTCTGCAACAACATCTCAGCCACACCACTGGGGTAACCGTAGTTACAGTCCTGAACCTGTCCCTGGCTTCCCATCAAGTTCACATTGAAGCCACGAATGCGATTCAAGTTATTCACCCACAACAGTGCGCGCTCGCCCATGCCGAAACGGGCGAAAAAATTGACGTAATACAAATTACTCCATGTCACACGGCGCCCACCACGGTCGGAGTCGGTGCGAATCTCAAGTGTTTTACGCCCCGCCTCTAGCATATCCGGTGCATTATCGACATGATACTGGTTACCGGGGTAGAACCCCCACATGTGTGAAATATGCCGATGGTCCGGCTCCGATGATTCATAATCTTTACTCCACTCCTGAATGGTTCCATCCTTCCCAATTTTCGTCTGAGCCAGGCGGGGAAGCTTATCCGCCACCTCCTTAGTCAGCTCGTCTTCGATCCCGAGCACCTTTGAAGCCTCCAGAAAGTCAGTAAAGATCTGCCAGATGATCTGCTGATCCATGGCACAGCCCATATCTAAAACACCCCAACCACGCGTTCCCTTTCCTCCTCCCGGAGTAACAGAGAAAGCGGTTTCCGGCGAATAATCAGGACCGCCAACGAGTTTACCCGAGCGTGGATCCTTAACCAACCAATCAAGGCAGAATAAGGTGTGATCTTTAATGATTCCATAGCCTTCGGTCTTCAAATAGTCTTTATCACCCGCAAATCGATAATGCTCCATCACGTGAGTCGCATTCCATGCTCCACCCATTGCCCACATTGAAGCTGGTGGAGTGGGAGGATAGGCAGTCATATAAATCCCGTGCAGCAATGGTAAAAACACGCCACGACAGCCAAACATCTCAGAGGCAACTCTCTGACCTCGTGGTCGGGCTAGTTTGAGTAAATCAAACAACGGCTTATGCATCTCCGTCATATTGGTGACTTCAGCGGACCAGTATGACATCTGCACATTAATATCATGGTGATAATCCGAGTTCCACGAAGGCTTTAATTCAGAATTCCAAATACCACGCAAGTTCGCAGCCATCGACCCTGGGCGTGAAGACGTGATCAAAAGGTAGCGCCCCATATGAAACAGCTGCATGGTCAAATAAGGGTCATACTCGTCTTCAGCCATCTCGCGTGATCGTTTGACGCGCTCATCCGTCGGCATGTCATTCTTGAGATTCGGACCAAGCTGGATATCAACGCGTCCAAAAATTTCCTGGTGCGCTTCCACCGAATCAGCTTTTGCCTTTTCAACTCCCTTTGCCTTGAGCTTTCCCAGTAATTGAATACACGTTGCCTGTAGATCCGTGGTCGATGGTTTAAATGGATTCGCCGCATTAAAATTCGTAGCCCCCGCTATATAAACGATCATCTCCTTTGCGTTACGAACCGAAAGCACACCGTCCTTAGAAACAACCTCTCCACCTTTCGTCGTCGCCAATGCGACCGATTGATAACTCGTTGCGATATCGCTAGGCTTATCGCCATGAGCCTTACCGGAAAGAGTGATCATGTTTGTCCCATGACTTTGAGTGACTGGTTTCTGGTGCTCGAAATGCATCGGTCTATTGAACTGCATATCGGTAGAGATGGTTCCTTCTCCGGTAGCGCGCATCCGCAAAATCATTACATCCTCATCGTCAGCAATAAACACTTCTCGCTCGTAAGTCGTGCCTTCAAGCTCAAAACGAACCGTCGTTAAGCCGGTCTCCATATCCAATTTACGATGATAGTTTTCAATCGATTCCTTCTTAGGTTTTTTACCAAAATCGTACTTAAACAACAACTCCCCCAAGGGCTGATAAGCACCAACGTCATACTTATGTAGCAAATGCTCACGTGAATAGGCATGAGCCTCCGGTTCCTGCCCGGCGAAGATCATCTCGCGAATTTTAGAGATCTCCTTCTGCTTGCTAGGATAAGGGTTTTCTACAATTTCCTTTGAGATATTCGGAGGCGTCCACAACGTATCGTGATTAAACTGAACAACATCCTCGGTTACACCACCAAAAACCATGGCTCCGAAAGATCCGTTCCCAATTGGTAATGCCTCTAACCAAGTTCCGGCAGGATAGCGAAACCATATGACCGTTGCCCGATCAAAAACCGTCTCACAGCGCTTAAACACGGCTCTTCCAATCGACTGTGTGAGCTTGGTCTGCAGTTTGGGTAACTTCTTTGCAGACTTGCCACCTTGGTTCGGCTTGCCGCCCTTTGTTGGCTTCCCGTCTTTTTTAGGCTTTGCATCTTTTTTAGGCTTTCCCTTCTTTGGAGCCAACTTATCGACAGCCTCAAGTGCCGCTTTATATTCAGGATCTAAATCAGCCAACAAACCTTTCAGTTTTGCGTATTCCGTATCGTATTGTTTTTGCAGTTTTACATAGGCTTCATCTGCCTTGAGCTTCTTGAATATGGCAGCTCGGGCGTCCTTATCGAGTCCCGTCACTAATCCGGCAGAGATTTGTTCCTCACGTAAATTTCGCTTCAATCTGGTGGCTTCTAGATGTACCATCGCCACCTCATCATTGGTTTTATGCTTAGTTAGAGCGGCACTATATGCCTTATTCGCATTCTTCCTAGCATCAGTAATCGTCTGGGCTTGAACCTGCAGCAACACGCTGATAAGCAAAATAGGTATTAGTATTAGTTTTTTCATAGGTTCTATTGAGGTTGATTGGGAGGGTTAGCAATTATAGATTCGGCTATTCAGGAATGTATCCACATTCCAATATTGATCAACATACTTAAAAACTGATTTTAGGTAAGTCACGCACATCCGTGACCTTGTTGAAGGTTTTACCCATTTGCGAACCAAACCTAGAATAAGGGTATTAAAGCAGTCACCCTTACCCAGTCAAAAATGGAAAACTCATCAGTCATGACGGCCTGACATTTTTATGACCATCGTTTTCACAACCTATTTTTCAGAGCTTGCCCAGGCACGGATATACTCCTGATCCAACTTGGAGAATCGTGAGACCGGAACATTTTCAAACACAACGCCATCCCTCCGCAATAGACTTACCTCTACGCGTTGCGATACATACGTAATAGCCGCTTCGATCTGCTCCCCGTTTACACTCTTAAAAACACGATATTTCAAGGAAGACTAGGCTTGGATACAGCATCTTTCCAGCGTTTCCAATCCTCCAGTTGCTCACTACGTTCAACGATTTTTCCATTCTCAACGGTATGAAGATAGGTTCGTCCACCTTTATCACTTTTGACAAGAAACGGTCCAAATGCAAAATGTGACCATTGGTATTCTTTAAAAATTTTAAGCAATGCCCTGGGCGCGAAATACCACTGGTTGGCTCCCCGCAACTTAAACTCCTTATCCAAAGAGCGGGGGAAAAGTCCATCCCCGGCATTTCCGACGAAAAGAACAGGCTGATTCAGTTGGCTGAGTTCATCCAGTCCACAGTGGCCCCGAAAATGCTGCTCCCATTCCCGGATGTCAGAACTCTTCCCATTGGGAGGCTCCCCTTGATCAAACAACTTGAACGTAAATCCATAGTTGATGCAGCGTTCTCGCATTTTCTGATCAAACCCCGACTGCACATGCGCTTTATGAACACCTTTAAAATTAGCACCAAGGCCCTCACCATGCATCAAAACGGTCTTACTTTTAAATGCATTATTCGTTTTTTGATTCAAGCGATCCATGGCATCCAAGATAGCGTCAAAATGCACCTGCCACTGGTCCGCTGTAGAAGCCTTCCCTCGAAGTGGATCATTTTCATCAAAACGACATGCCTTGACCATCCCGCCCAGACCTGCATCATCAATCGCATTATATGTCTTCGCCACTGCCGTTGCCCAACTCTCCCGCTGGGACTCACGATCAAGACTCCACTTTCGGTGACTGATAACGATAGACAAAAAACGATCTCCTTGCTCATCTTTGATGCCTTTCAAGAATGCAACAAGCGGATCCTGCCCTTCCCTTGAAATAGGCACAGTAATCATATTCACCCCCATATCTTTTAACCGCACCACGTATTCTTTCGCGGCAATACCATAAAAAAGATCAGGCACCTCATGAATGCCCTGATCCTCCTTCGCCGCCTTTTGCTCAACACCAACAATAGGTTGATTAAAGTCGAGAGGCTTGGCTAGACAGGGCACAAGCACAGCCATGCCTGCTGCCATCCCGAGAACAATCTTCTTCATGAAGCCCCTTTTCATCACACCTTCAATACGTTGATCATTGCGCTGCGCGCTTTTGTTTAAACAACCACGGAATCAAATCAGCTTCCTTCCAAGCGTGCTTCGATGAGCCATGTCCCACACCCGGATACTCCGTGTATTTCCAATTACTATTCCCTATGGCCTTCATCGCCTTGTCCATCTCCCGGGATGCCGCTGTCGGGACAACCGTGTCATTACCCCCGTGAAAACACCAAATCGGAAGATGCTCCAGTTTTTTAGCCTGGCTCAGGTCTCCAGCCCCGCACACGGGAATAGCAGCAGCGAAGAGATCAGGCTTACGCATAATAATATCCCATGTCCCGTAGCCTCCCATCGACTGACCAGTCACATAAATCCTATCGGGATCAATACTGAATTCTTTCTGAAGCGACGCAATGATTGCAATAACAGTCTGAATCGGTTCTGAAATTTTAACATTCTTAAGCGAATAACATCCTTTCCCCCACGGAGTATTGGCCCACTGTTTTTTAGCCGGACACTGCGGAGTGATGATAAAAGCCGGATAATCCTTCCGAACTTTCTCCGTGGATAAAAACTGAAAGGCATCAATCGCCCGGCTTTTGTTATCCGTCCCCCTGCCCCATGCGCCGTGTAAGGCAACAATGAGTGGATATTTTTTTTCTTGAACATATGCATCAGGCTTCAGAATTCGATAGGGCAATGACAGCCCCCCCTCACTAAAGACCCTAGCCTCGATGTCCGCTTCTACTGCAATAACTTGGACAGGAGAGGCAACCATCAAGACAGCCACCAGTGAACGCAAGCCGGCGGCCACGGTTGAGGTTTTACGCAGGTGATGAAAAACGAATGAAATACAGTGACTAAACATAAAAAGATCTGAAGTGACGTTTCACCTCAAGTCTACTCCCTATTACCACCATCAATCCACCACAAAAATGTCACGAATATGCGTGACGCTCTATGAAATTTCATCTTTGCACCATTTGATACCAAATCATGTATAAAACCAGCCTTTTCAACTTAGATTTCAACGTATTACAAGCGCCCCATGCACAACAGAGGGTGTCGGCTGATTCGACCAACACCCTCTTGAAATCATAAAGAGTATGGCTTGATTAGCGACGGCGACGGATCATCAATGTAAGCCCACCCAGTCCGAGCAGCGCAGTCGAACTTGGCTCGGGAACGAGTTCATAGCCGACACCATCATACCATGTGCGATTGTCGTTACCGGAAAAATCATCGATATAAACATGAGCAAGCCCTGCCCCATCAACAGTGACTACGCCCAAGTTAATCTGATGAAGGTAACGAGCACCCCCGTCATCAACTAGAATGTCTGGATCAATGTCAGCATTGTCTGCCACCGGGGCATCATCCCATTCGTAGTCAGTCAGAGCTCCACTTACTAATCCCGCACGAATGTCCCATCGGTTGTTTCCTGTTGGTGCAGCACCTCCTCCGACCCAATAGTAGGCATAGAGATTGTAGTTACCTGCTGCTAGTCCAGAAATCGTGGTACGAATTTCAGGGGCAGAGGCAGCAGGTGCTACACAATAAATATCCGGCCCCACATTTCCGTGAGATGTGCGAATATGCCAAGTTGTACCGTCCGCGGGTGCATTAGTACCGCTCGTAGTGACCGTAAGCGCAGATCCATCGGCCAGGGTGGTATTTGTAGGATCTGCATCTACATAAGTAATGGCAGCCTGTGCTGAGCCAGCGAGTATCACGCTTGCTAGTGGTAGTAGTGTCTTTTTCATTTTTATAATACGTTAGTTGTAAGTTTGAAGAACTTAGGCCGTTGAATACCAATTGTTCTCGCGTTGCCTATCTGGCAGACAAACCATAAAATAAAACAGCACTTCTCATAGTCACGGGTACCCGTGACATGTCGAAGGCCAAGTGAGGTTTCTTACATGGTTGGATCCGCTAAAGGCGGAGGTTGTTTTCGGTTAATCCGACATAATATGCCCTTCTTCTATCAGGCAGCCTTTGAGGTTCACCAGTCGATGAAACACACATATGCCGTGATGGTAGTTTTCAAAAACCTCCTGTCTAAAAGGTTCAAAGCTATGCCTTCCCTTAATGGTTTCTTGAAATTCAGGAAGGAAGCTTTGTTTACCCCCTCAGCATTAAAAACGTCTGGTATGAATGTGCAGAAGGGTTTTGTTTAAAAGCTTTCAAGATAGCGAGCTGACGTAAATAACGGTATTTGGCCTACTTGAATCTGGCTTCTTGCCACCCCTTGGTATTTTTAAATGTCCCTTTACCGACCTCCTCCCATTTCCCCCCATCAATTGAGGCGAAAGCTGGGCGTCTATACTCATAACCGTAAATAGATTATTTCACAAGTCACCAGCTACAAAGCAAAAACGCTGAAGGTCCCCCCCCCTGTTTCCCTTTCTGACTCGACAACTGGCCAGATATCGGATAGGTTGTGCTGCTCGAACTTACGCAAGTTCTCTTCATCAGCGGATCTAAAGGCCCATACAGCCCCCACAGGTCTATCTGATCTGTCAGCTCTCATTCTACCCGTTCACCAATCCCCCCAGATACGTCATGAAACTACTCATGCTTCTCCCTCTCATCATCTTCCTGACACAATGTGCAGGTAGTGGCGTCCGAATGAGTAGATCCGCGCAAGAGCAAAGTCTTGCAGCGGGCCTCCTCACCCAAAACATCCGGACCAACATTTCACAAAAAGAGCTATCAAGCTCTCCCAATTGTTCCTCTCCGGTCGTCCAGAGGGTCTCCCTGCAATCTTCGGCTCGCGGCCCCTCTGGCAATCTAATGACCGCACGTGAGCACTGGTACGTTGACAGCTGCGGTAGAAGCGTAATCTACCAAGTCGATTATTACGGCCCCATCAGCGAGCATACAGCCATCGACGTTAAACCGCTGCGATGACTCATCTCTATCGTCCACCCTTGCCATCCACCATTCCCCCGATCAATCAAGCCGCCAGCCTGCAATACGCTGATGAGCTTTCTTGACAAAGCGGCACCTCATCGTGCGTAATAGGAAGCAATCATGGATCCCACCCTTCCGACTTGGACTTTTTTACCTGGACTACACGGGACAGGAGACCTCTATTCCTCTGTCCGGGCCCATTTACCTGAGGGAATCAACGCGGAGTTCATCAACCTGCCAAGATCTGGCAAACAAACGTATCCGGCCCTCGCCTCATGGTTGGATGGCTCGCTGGCCAAAGGTCAAGCCCGGCTATGGATTGCCGAATCATTCTCGGGGCCCCTAGCCCTGCGCATGGCAGCCTTACGCCCGGAAGAATCCAGCGGAGTCGTCCTCGCCGCATCCTTTTGTGATACCCCGCTCAACCCAGGATATGCCATGCTGCCCTTGCGTCCACTTTTCATGGTAAGCCCACCGCGTCACGCCCTTAAGCACTACCTCATTGGAGATGACGCCAGTGCCGCTGAACTAGCAGAACTACGATCCGTCATCCGTCAAATCCCATCCGGGACCCTGGCCAAACGAGTGCGCTCCGTCCTCTCATTGGACGAATCAGACAACCCCGACCTCTCGGACACCCCGATGCTCATCTTGCAGGCCCAAAGCGATAATCTGGTTCCGTGGGAAGCCCAAAGTCGTCTGCTCACATCCTACCCCAAGGCATCGGTGCACTGGATCGAGTCCCCTCATTTGGTTTTTCAAAGGGAACCGCGCCAATGCGTCAAACATATCCTCCAGTTCCTCCAGGAAACCTGAAGCCTAGCTTGAGAACATTACAAGCCAAACGCAGCAATTACTGGTGCATCCTGACAAAAGGAGGCACGGCACAGCCAATCGAATCAGCTACGACTCTAATGAGTTCGGCTTCCCCGGCTTCCACGACATCGTCGTGCATGACAATGCGACCACAGACCTGTAAAAGCTGTTGTTTAACCAATGGCGTCGCAAGATTGAATCGGTCCAGTGATTGATCAATCCGCTGCAATCCGCAATCCTGGGGTGGCAACATTTGTAAGGACCATGCACTATCTGCCAATGCGGTCTGATAGGCATCCGCCATCTGATTTTCACCTCCCATGGCCGCTAGTGTTGTCCATAAAACATTCGCATCCTCGAGTAAATCCTCCATCTTCCGATAGCGAATTCCAGGAAAGGCCTGACGTTTGAAATGAACATCCAAATGCCGCTGCAAGACTTTCTGAATCATCATTTCAAACAATTCAACCTGGCCATCACTCGAGATCAACCATTGGGTCATCTGAATGAATCGATCATATTCAGGGGGAGAGAGGCGACGTAACGAAGGGATGGCCAAATCGATCAATGCAATTTTCATCTGAGAAGACTCAGCATGAGTTTCCACCCGCCAACGCTTCGAGTTCTCTACGGCAGCGTCTCCTAATTGCTGGCGAATCGATTCGGTTTGTCGCTTCCGCATATCAGGCTCATCGGACAAGAGCATACCAAACATCAACGCCTGTGCCTGAGAGCGATCATGACAGGCATCCAACCATTCCGGTTTTATCGACTGGAGCATCGATTGTCCAAGTTTGACATCCACCCTGGAATCTCCACCCATTTCACGGATCTGCCCCCCGTCAACACTCGGCGACGATGAAAGAAACACGGTCCCCTGGCTCAATCCACTGCTGGCGGCTGCCAATGGCCGACCAGAAGAAACTCCGTCCATATCGGGAATATCGGTTTCCAAAAATTCACCATCCCAACTTTTTTGTATGGCTCGGATACGGACATCCAAGGGTGGATGAGTCGCCAAGCCATAGCTGAACATACCACCATCCGCAAAAAAGAGGTGGCTGGCTTCTGCCGCTTTCGGAGACTCCATTTTTGAACCGTATTGCATCCCTCCGATTTTTTTCAAGGCATTGGCAATGCCGTCAGGGTTCCGGGTGAATTGCACCGCCGAGGCGTCTGCAAGGTATTCACGCTGGCGGGAAATGGCGGCCTGAATCATCCGTCCAAAAAAGACGCCCACACTGCCCACGATCATCAAACCAATCCCAGCCAGAAAAATAGCAATCGCAATTCCTGCCGCTCCTCCATTGCGATCATTTCTGGAACTCCGCATCGGCATGAAACGCATCGCGTGAAACAGCATCCGACCAATCATGGAAATCATGAGAATACCAAAAAGCAAGCCCATCAGGCGCATATTCAAACGCATATCTCCATTGAGAATATGACTGAATTCATGGGCCACCACCCCCTGAAGCTCATCGCGCGACAGCCTCTGAATACAACCACGGGTCACAGCGACCACGGCATTTCCAGGCTCAGAACCGGCAGCAAAAGCATTGATTCCAAGCTCGTCATCCATAATCCAAATCTCAGGAACCGGGACACCCGAAGCAATCGCCATTTCTTCAACCACATTCACATAGCGCTTTTCTTCCGGGTCCGTCGTGTGAGGGTCCACTTGACGAGCCCCCATGTCTCTGGCTACCACAGCACCACCACCACTAAGCTGCATCGTCTTGAACAAACTGCCGATCCCCATCATGCCTCCGGCACCTACCGCAGTCATAAGAAGCACTTCGGGCATCCACAAGCCGTCACTCATGCCAAGGTAGGCCATCACCCCGGCAACAATGGCATAGACGGATAGAATGATGCCTACAACCGCCAGGATGTAATACACCACCAGCCACCTCGTCCTACGCCGGGCATCGTCTTGAGCTTCAAAGAAGTTCATAATTCTAACAACGAAACAATCGAATTGTTTGACTTAACTTCTCTTTGCAATGATTGATTAAAATTCAACTTTAATCGCTTCACGTTCGCTCTCATTGGCGACTTCAAAGAGAGAGGCTTCACCAAAGTTGAACATCCCGGCAATTATATTGGTCGGAAACACTTCCCGTTCCGTATTGTATGTTGTAACCGCGTCGTTGTATGCTTGTCTGGAAAAGGCCACTTTATTTTCCGTGGATGTTAGTTCTTCGCTAACTTGCATCATATTGGCATTACTCTTCAAATCAGGGTAAGCCTCAGAAAGGGCAAAAAGGCGACCCAGAGCACTACCGAGTCCGCCTTCTGCAGACATCAAGGCACTCATGGATGCCGCATCTTCGGTATTCGCACCTTGCCGGGCATCACTGGCCATGTTTCTCGCCTGAATCACCGCTTCGAGGGTTTCGCGTTCATGTTTCATAAACCCCTTGGCCGTTTCAACCAAATTGGGGATCAAATCGTAGCGACGCTTGAGCTGCACGTCGATCTGGGCAAAGGCGTTGCGGTATCGGTTCCTCAATTTAACCAAACCGTTGTATTTTGCCATCACCCACAAGGCCAACACAATGGCAACAAGCAGTAAAACACCGAGAAAAATCATAAATTCAAACATCTCTTCTATTTTTTGTAGTTAATACGCCAAAAATCATGCGCGACCACAAACTAATGGAAATACGGCAATTTACCATTACAAAAAGAACGCAGCCTTCTACTCAAGGTGTCATAACGGCTCGCACAAAAATCATCTTGTCGAAAATCTCCAGCTTTGCTTGGATTCATTCAATGCGTATCACCTCCTGCCCATGGCTTTGCGGCTTTCTTCTATTCAATCTCCCCTGCTCCGTTTCTGCGGGAGAAGTTGAAGAAGTGGGGCTGGCTTCCCCAGCTCAGGAGAACAAAAGAAATGTGACCTTTTTTCATCCTGATGATGGTTGCTTTGATCTCAGCGAAATGATCAAACATCCACTCGGGGCTATTCCCATGGTGATTCCGATCACCGAACCTGCTGTCGGTTATGGAGCGGTGGGTAGCCTTATCTTTATTTCCGAAAATGGCGAAGATGTGGAAGGAAAGAAGATCAGGCCCAACATTCTAGCCATTGGCGCACTCGCCACGGAAAATGGATCCGATGGCTATTTTGCTGGTCACTCCGGAACTTGGCTCGATGGCAAGCTCCAAACGCTGATCGCGCTCGGCGATGTCTCCGCCAACCTCGATTTCTATGGTATCGGATCCAACTCGAGGTTCGGCCCCTTTCAATACAATATCGAAAGCCAGTTTATTAAAACCGAGGCTCGTTACCGTCTCGGCAACACCCGCTCAATGCTGGGAATCGCTTACACCTATGGTGATATGTCCACCCGCTTCAAGGCAAGCAACCTTCCCCCTGGATTTCCGGAAAAACAATTCGATTCCGAATTGGGCGGCATTGGATTGCTCTACAATTTCGACAGCCGCGATAATATTTTCACACCTAATCATGGGCTCATGGCAGAGGCCTCCATCACCTTTCATGATCCGGCATTTGGTGCCAGCGCTACCTACCAGAGAGCAAACCTCACCAGTCTCTATTTCAAGCCGCTGAACGAGAATTTGGTATTGGGGCTAAAATCCGTCGTGGACATGAGTTTTGGTGACGTCCCATTTTACCAACGTCCCTTCATCCAACTCCGAGGGGTTCCCGCCATGCGCTATCAAGGAGAGCATGTAGCCTTTGCAGAAGCGGAACTCCGCTGGAAAATCCGCAATCGGCTGAGTCTGGTTGGTTTTGCCGGAGCTGGTGTCAGCATCAGCGACTTTGGTCCCTTCGACGATACCGAATCTATTTGGTCGGGAGGCACCGGCATCCGCTATGAAATCGCACGCGATCAGCAACTTCACATGGGTCTCGACATCGGTTTCAGTGAAGAAGACACCGCCATCTATGTCGTTTTCGGAAGTGCCTGGATGCGCCCGTGATCCATAACGCTCTCCTCCACTTCACTTGATTCGGGAGCTTGCTCCAATCCCCCCCGTTGGTAGACCAAGACATGAGGGGCTACACTCGAGATCACAGCACCATCACGACGCATCGCCAGTGAAAGCCCCTGTTGACCAAACAATTCAACCTCCAAGGGGTAAGCTTTTGGACAACGCATCAAGTATCCCACAAATAGCTTATTGAACTGAGATACGTAATCCAACGGGACACAATCATCATTCGGCATTCCATGTTCCATCTTGGCGACATAAACTGGGCGGTCAGACTTCAAATAAAAATGTTTCACCCGTAAGGGTTCCACACTTGGATCTTCCCCAAAAGCAACCCGCCTGGTAATTTGTTTCAATGATAAATGCTTTTTGCGCAACTTAGCATTCCAAAGAGACTCAGATAAATCACGACGATAATAAACAAGGTTAAAATCATAACGGTCACTCAACAGGGCCCGGCTTCGAACAGACATCGTGATCTGAAAGGCATCTGCTTGATTTAAATCAACGGCTTCCTCAGTCCCTGAACCAAACACACCTCTGCGCGATCCATAATGAATCAAATTAATCGAGGCGCAGGCGATGGCATAGACGTCGGAGAGAGGAAAGTCAAAAAAGAACCGGGCATGGGGGGCATACGGCTTCATGTAGTGTGAGGGTTAGGGAGTGAAGAGTTAGGGGACGAATTGTTCTGTCAGCGAATGAAATAAAACGATTACTCACTCAACCGGCTTTTTGCCTTTGGGCAATACGGTCTGAGTAAACAAGAACGTGGGGAGAGTGTTTTGAGGAGGCTTGCAGTTTGGAAACTTCACGCCGGTCCGCCAGGTTCAAACCTTGGGCATCAAACAAACTGGTCACCAAGGGAAAACCCATTTTAGATCGCATCAAATACCCCTCAAACTGCTCACCAAATGATTGAATGTAATCTTCCGGAACACAATGGTCCGTTGGAACATCATTACCATACTTTGCCACATGCACAGGTCGATTCGACTTAATATAAAAATGCCTCAGGCGGTTCGGCTTGATGGTCGCCTTATCACTAAATTGAACCCTACGGGTAAGACGCCTCAGCGTGGGACAACCTTTGCGAAACTTCGAACTCCATAATCGATTGGCAATTTCCTTGCGGTAATAAACCAGATCGTAGTCATAGATCTCGGACAAAGGATCTACGGTGCGATGTTTGAGTGCTATTTGTAAAGCGTCGACATGCTCAAGGTCAATGGCTTCTTTAGTATCCATACCAAATGCCCCTTCCGCTGAGCCATGGTAAATCAGGCGCATTGCGGCACAGGCAATGCCATAGACATCAGACAAAGGAAGATCGAAAAAATAAACCTGTTGCAGGTTCACAGACGTTTTGTTTTTCATGGGAGGGGGTAAAATCAGGGGAGAAATCACAGGGGATAACAATCACACGGGGAAGTGTCATTGCATGGGGTGAGAGATCGTAAAACCAATCACCCGTACAGGATAACCATCTGAGACAGAAGGTCAAGCCGAGATTAAACACCTGTTCGAACGGACCTACCCGATAGCCAGGAATTTATGAACCACGCTTCTTTGAGCTGATGGATTTGAGATCCTCAAGCATCATATAAACCGAAGGCACCAGCAACAAGGTGATCGTGGTCGCAAACAGGATACCAAACCCCAAGGATACAGCCATCGGGATTAGAAAACGAGCCTGCATGTCCGTCTCAAGCAACATCGGCATCAGACCAGCGAAGGTAGTTAACGAGGTCAACAAAATCGGGCGGAATCTTGCCGCACCGGCACGGCGAACTGCGACAATCAAGCTCTTTTCATCTTCGCGGTGCCGGTTGACATATTCGACCAGCACCAGACTATCGTTCACCACCACCCCAGCCAAGGCAATGATTCCCAGCATCGACATAATACTGAGATCCATGCCCATGAAAATGTGTCCAGCCACGGCACCGACCATACCAAAGGGAATCACCGACATAACAATCACGGGCTGAATATAGGATTTTAAGGGAATCGCCATCAAAACATAGATCCCCAACAGAGCAAAAATAAACTTGGTCCCCATTTCAGAGAGGCTGTCACTCTGGTCTTTCTGCTCCCCGAGGTAGTCCCATTTCACACCAGGAAAGCGTGTTGCCAAATCATCCAGCACCTCCTCATTAAAGCGGCCCACAACCTCGTTGGCATTCGCCACGGTTCGATCCACATCTGCACTTATTTTAATCGCCCGCTTCCGGTCGACCCGGTGAATCGTGGCGGGGCCACGTTCGGGACGGGCCGAAGCAACCTCGGCAAGAGGCACTTCATCCAGAGCAAGCGTTCGCAGGCGCACATCTTCCAAATTCTCCAAGGACCTCCTCTCACTCTTGGGGTAGCGAACCATGACCTTCAACTCATCACGACCACGTTGAATCCGCTGAACCTCCTCGCCGTAGAACGAATGCCGAATCTGCACCGCGACCGATTGCAAACTGAAGCCCATCGCCTTACCTGCCGGGGTCAATTCATCGTAAACCAGCTCACGTTTCCCCCTCCGACTATCGGTGGAAATATCCTTTACCCCCGTATACTCAGCGAGCTCGGTCGTGATATATCGGGCAGCCTCTTCCAAGGTTTCCGAATTACGACCCGATATTTCAATATCGATTGCATTCCCCCCTGCCGAGGTCTCCTGCTTGAAACTCAACTCCACGAGGCCTGGAATTTTACCGATCTCCTCGCGCCATTCATTGATAAATCCATCAGCTGATAAATCTCTATCCGCTGCGGGACTCAACTCAACCGTGACTTCCCCAAGATGGCTACCCAAGGGCGTAGCCACTCCACCAAATCCCGTCTGAAACGGCTGACTTCCAGCGTTGGCTAAAATATGAACCGCAATCGGGTTTCCAAAGTGATCCTTATGCCGCTGCCCTACCTTCTCGGCGGCCTTGGCAATCTTTTGAATTTCCTCTTCGGTCAACTCAAAGGGAACCCCCACCGGCAACTCAAACTTTGCCGTCACCACATCTCCCTCCACCTTCGGCATAAACTCAAACGGAACCCACTTCCCGACAACCAATCCGGAAACAAGAAGCAACAAGGCGATAAAAACCGACCAAACCGCATACCGATGCTCGAGACAACGATGCAGCGCAGGTTGATAGACTTTTTCCACAAACTGCTCCAGCCCTTTCGCCACCCGGCGCTGAACCCGGAACAAAATATTCACCTCCTTGCTATGATCATGAGGCCGCAACAAGGCCAAATGTGCCGGCAGCACAAGTTTCGATTGGACCAATGAAAAAAGCAAAGTCGGGATCACCACCAGCGGTATGTTCGGCCAGATTTTACCACTCACACCACTAATACCCAGCATCGGAGTGAAGGCCGCCACCGTGGTCAGCACTCCAAAAATCACCACAGTCCCCACTTCATGGGTTCCGCGCCAACTGGCCTCCCGGGGGTGCTCCCCTGCTTGGATCCGACTATACACATTTTCCCCGACCACAATCGCATCATCCACAACGATACCAAGCACCAGGATAAAGGCGAACAGGGTGATCATATTCACCGAAACATCCAGCTCCGGCATCATCCAAAGCCCTCCAGCAAACGACACCGGAATGCCCAAAGCCACCAAAAAAGCCAGACTCGGCCGGAGAAAGAGAGCCAGCACGACAAAAACCAAAATCAAGCCCGTGGTTCCATTCCGGATCAGGAGGCTCAAGCGCCCTTCCAAAATCTTACTCGCATCGTTCCATAGCTCAAGATGAACCCCCTCAGGCAGTTGGGAGGGTGCCACATGTTCGACATAGTCACGAACCGCATCAGCCATCATCAACGTATCTTGCTCGCCGGTTCGAAACACATTAATCAAAACCGCCCGGCGGCCGTCAAAACGAGAGCTCAGATCCACATCCTCGAAGCCGTCGACAATGGTAGCAATCTCACGTAGCAAGAGCTGGGACCCGTCAGGCCGGGTGGTCACCACCACATCCTCAAACTCTTTGGATGTGTACCGTTTACCCTTTGCCCGGATCACCACCTCTCCGGCCTTTGTGCGGATCGAGCCACTAGGTAGATCGAGGGAGGTTTGCCTAACAGCTTCCGCCACCTGGGCCAAGGTCAGGTTATGGCTTCGCAAGGTTTTTTCTGAAACCTCGATGGAAATTTCATAGGGGCGGACGGCAGCCAAGGTAACCTTGGTAATCCTGGGAACCCCACGGATCATCCGCAGTAATTTTTCCTTCGAACCTCCGACTCCGGCCGGAGGGTCCGCCGGTTGATAATCGAGCAACCCGTCGCGCACGGTTTCCCCAATCTCCCGCAACGTTTTTTCATCAACATCTGCAGAAACCGCGATGCTCATCACCTGCATATCCAAACGGGCCTCCTCCAACACCGGCTTTTCTGCATTCACCGGAAAGTTCGAGATTGCATCCACCTTGGTTTTTAAATCATCCATCACATCCCGGACATCATACCCGGTTTCAACCTCCACAGTGACCGCACCAATCGACTGCATCGCCGAGGCAGTCACACGTTTGATGCCGTCCACATCAGCGATGGCATCTTCGATAGGTAACAAGATTCCGTCTTCCACTTCCTCGGGAGTGGCATTGGGAAAGGGAACCTGGATCATGACCGCATCCAGGGAAATATTAGGGAAGACCTCTTTCCTGATTTTGAACCACGTCGCGAATCCCGCAAGGATCAGCAAGGCCATCAGGAAGTTGGCAGTCACATGGTTTTTACTAAACCAATGGATGGCTTGTCTCATATTTGTATTCTATCGCTGATTTATATTCGATCGCCCAAACTTCGTGATATTGGAAGCTACTCGCCTGCATCATGGTGACACCCTCTGAAGCTTCATACCCACCACGGGTGTTTCAATAGGACTGACAATCACCAGATCCCCTTCCTCAATCCCCGCTTTAACAAGTACCGTGGTTTTCATCGTCCGGGACACATCCACGTTCACGACCTTCAACCTCTCCTCCTTGTCTAAAAGGAGAAGGGTGTGATCCTGAGTCAGTGCAGATCGTGGCAACTCCGCAACCCCGGGCATGACTCGCCCCTTGATTCGAGCCTGCACAAACAACCCCGAAGGAGGCAGCTCAAAAGGAGCCTCGCCCGGACTGGGGAGAACCGCAACCACTTGGTTCATCGTCATGGTATTTCGATCCACTTGACCTTCACTTCGAACAATGCGGCCACTCCATGAGCGAAGTTGTCCGCCGATTTTGGCCTGCAATTCCACCTCGGCCCCTACCACCCCAGCATCCCCCTGATCAAGGAACCCGAATTCCTCCAATGTGACCGGCACCCTGACCTCAAAAGCATCCGTTGAATAAACATCCGCGAGCCTGGCCCCTGGCGCCACATAGGAACCAAGGTCAGTGTAGGTCATTTCCACCAGACAGTCATAAGGTGCTCGCAATTTTGTCCGTTCCACATCCCGCCCGGCCTTATCCACGCCCGCTTCCGCAGCGGCGACCCTTGCCTTGGCACTCACAATCTGAGGTTTTCCCAAGACCAAATCAGAGGCCTCCCCCCGCCCCAGTTTGGCCCAATCCCTCCTCGCCTGCGCCGCCCTTGCCTCTTCTCTCTCCAGACTTAATTTGGCATCGGCCAATGCCGACTCTGCACTCGCCAGCGCTGCAACATAGTCGGAACCATCCATCTCCAACATCACTTCTCCCTTTTTAAACGTCCCTCCAGCTTTGAAGCTGGAAGCCACCTGCACCACCCTACCCATCACTTCAGCGGCTGCCTGTGTGCGGACCCGCGGAACCACCCGCCCCTGCGTTGATACATACAATTGCTGATTTCTAAATGAAACCTGCACGACCCGCACCGTTGGAACCACACCTGCAACTTCCTCTTTACTCGCCACCGGACCGTGCGTCTGGAGCCACAGCATACCCAGCCAACCTCCCACTAAAATCCCGACAACCGAAAGCAGTTTGATGACTGCCATTTGCCGCCCCTTTGGTTTTCCTTCTTTCTTTTCAACATTCATGTTTTCAAAAGTTCGTTTTAGGACAATGCATACCCGCTCACCTGAGAGAAAAACCACCACCGAGGGCAAGGTGTAAATCCACCCGGTTCGTGAGCCGAAGTCGGCGTAAGGAGGCATAAGTTGAATCCAACTGAATCCTTCTGGACTGTGCAACAAACAAGGTCAAAACATCTCCATTACCATCCCGGTAATCGTCCTCGGCCGCCGATGACGCTTCTTTCGCCAACTTCAATGCTTCGTAAATCTCCTGCTCGCGCCGCATCAACCATCGTTCCGCCGCAAGTGCTTGCTCCACTTCACCAAAGGCACGCAGCACCGTCTGATGTAAATTCGACAACGCCTCCCGTTGATTGGATTTTCGCAATCTGATTTCAGAACGAACCTGTCCACCTGTTAGCAACCACTGGGTGGCCGAAGCCCCCAGGGACCAGACTCCGTAGTTGCTGTTAACAATATTACTCAAAGCGTCCGTACTACTCCCAACCGATCCGGTTAACTTGAAACTGGGAAATGCCGCGAGCTGAGCCTCTTTCACCCGCTTAATGGAGGAAGCATATCGCCGTTCTGCGGCAAGGATATCCGGTCTGCGAAGCAAGAGCTCGGACGGCAATCCCGCAGGTGGTGAAGATGGAGCAGAAGGCAATTTCGCTCGTCCTTCAAGTCGAGCCGAAGGATACCTCCCCGCCAACAACTCCAACTGCCTGCGAGCAGACTCCAAGGTTCCCATACGTGATGACAGATCGGCCTTGGCTGTAGCTACATCGGTTTGAGCCAAGCGAAGTTGAGACGCCGATCCGCCTTCAGCCTGCATGCTCATCTCAAAGCGCTCACGAACGGCAAGCTCCGTTTTTTTACGAATTTCCAATGCCTCATTCGCCAAAGTAACTTGTTCACGAGCTTCAGCCAATGCAAACCACGCTTTGCATACCTGAGCGGCCAATGATGCCCTCGCTGCCCGGTATTCAGACCCGCCGGCTTGCCACTCGGCCAAAGCTGCCGACTGACCAGTCCGAACGCGTCCCCAAATATCAGGCTCCCACTCCACATTCAAATTCACGCCATAGGTATCCACCACGTCCGAGCCTCCAAAGGGAAACCCAACAAAATTCAACTTCTGGTTATCCGCATTCGCAACGGCCCTGGCCATAGGCCGGGATGCTGCACCGGCAATATTCGCAGCCTCCCCAGCCCGATACACACGCTCTGAGGCAATCCGCATATCCTGGTTGTTTGCCAAAGACTCATTCACCAATTGTGACAAGCGACGGTCTCCAAAACGTTTCACCCACTGCTCATCCACGCCAGCTTTGGCCTGTTTGGTTGCGGACCACTGCCCTGGGGCCATCGAAGATACGTCACCCATCGACGAGTCCGGAGCCTCAACAGAACAAGCGACCAAGCATAACGAAGCCAGCACACCAGATCGGTAAAACCATTTCATCGGGTTTCCCCTTTCTTCGACAGCAGTCCGGCACAACAAAAATCCACAATCCTGGACAAGCTGGTTTCAATGTCCGGGTCACCACTCTCTCCCCGTGTAAATTCTTTGAGCATCCCCCCATACAACAGCGTCTGATCCACGACCCCGGAACAAAAATGCAAGCGCCACCACATCTCATCCCTCGCCACTTCAGGTAAGACATCCGACAGCGCTTGAATATATGCCTCCCCCACCCGCTCAAATCCCTCCCGCATTTCATCGGACATGTCCATGTTCTGATCCATCACACATCGCCCAACCAACTTGAAATACAGCTTCTCCTTCACCCGACTACGCGTCACCATCGACAAAAAGGGACGCATAAACGCCTCCAAAATCTCCCTCACCCCACCCCCTTCGGCCAGAACCGCCTCCAAACGCTCCAGTCGCTCACGGTTCACCGGATTGATGTATCGCCCCTGAATCTCCTCGTAGAGTTTTTCCTTACTGCCAAAGTGATAATTGACAGCGGCCACATTGACCCCCGCCGCATTGGTAATATCTCTCAACGAGACACCCTCAAATCCAGACTCAGCAACCAATCGCTCAGTCGCCTCGACAATCCTGTCCTTTGTCGATCCTCGCCCGCCCTCCAATGTTGCTTCACCAGACATTCAAGCAAACGATTCAAGCAATTGCTTAAATTTGTCAAGTGAAATCCCAAGCACACAATCCTCACCACGCTGCTTGCGTCCGGCGCAAACATGCCAGTGGTTTTCAAACCGACGGAGCAATTAGATCTGATATCCGTTTCTGGCCATGGCAGCGCCACCGCTTGGCATCAGGTCATTGTCGATGATCGTATTGGGACGAATCACGCGCCCAGCTCCAATTTTTCGTCCGGGATAAATACTGGTATTCATCCCGACCTTCGCGCCATCTCCAATGATCGAACCAAAGCGGGTTCTCCCGGTATCCACCAGAGATCCATTCACTTTCGAGCGATGATTGGTGCCATCGTGCCGATCATTGCCAATGATCACCCCGGCTCCAAGATTCACATGCGCTCCGATCACGGAATCACAAACAAAGCTCAAATGTTTGATCTTGGTATGAGCATAAACCACGGAATTTTTAACCTCCACGGCATTCCCGATTTCACAGTGATCGGCAATAGACGTATTGCCACGGATATGCGCATTAGGCCCAATGCGGCAATTCCTGCCAATAATGACATTCCCCTCGATATAAACTCCGGGAAGAATGACCGATCCCTCGCCCAGATGCAAATGGCCGTCAATCTGAGCCAAGGGACTAACATCTCCGTAAATCTCTGAATTATTCACCACCGCCAACACCTCTTCATTCAGTTGTAAAAAATCCCACGGATAACGAATGCGAAAACAAGCAGCCTCAGTCACCAAGCTTCCAGTGCACGCATCTGGCGTATCCCCCCCTTTCCAAGCAACCAAATCACCGCGTTTATCCTTCAGGCACGATGGGATCTCCGAACGGGCTAACAAACATAAAGCCTTCACCGAAATCCAATGGTCCAAAGGCAAATGCACGGTCATCGGTGTCGCCTGATCATTCGGCACCAAATCGAAGCCGGCCTGCAACAAATCAGTGGCAATCAACTCCTTGAGGGGGTGATTCGCCACCAAACAATCCCCCAGCATTCTGGAATGAGTTAGAGGGACACAACTTTTCGTATTAATGGGCTCATGGAGGGTCGCTTGCATTTTTTTACATGGTTAATTACAGTAACAATGTAAACACACGTAAGTTTTGTGAAAAGAACTAATTCAAACTAAGTTCCTTAGAAGGCCCCAACTGACTACACCTCGGTTTTCAGCCACTCTCCTTTGTAATGAAGTCTGACAAAAATAAGAGCCTGACAAAGCACATCGACCATCATCACCATCCAGACACCGAGCAAATCGATATCCAACCAGGTCATCGCAGCCCATAACAGCCCGACCCGGATAGCGCCCATCGACGCAAACGAATACACGGTCACCGTTCGCGTATCCCCCGCTCCACGCATCGACATCTTCATCACCATCATTGTGGCATTCAGCGCTTGAAACATTCCGACAAAGCGAACCACCGGAGCCGCGATTAAATGCTGGGAACTACCGGGGTTACCGAACAAGGACAAAAATTCCGTATTAAAAACAGAAATCAAAATACCAGCTCCTCCCATGGTCACCACGGCAACCAACCAACAAAAGCGAACCGCCTTTTTGGCCATCATCGGATCACCCGCTCCCAAATACTGCCCGGTGAGCGTGCTCGCAGCCATGCCAATCGCAAAGCCCGGCATAAAACTCATCGACTCCAAACGCACCACCATGGCATGAGCACCCATGGTTCCTGCCGCCATCTTTCCTATGAAATAAATACCCACCGCGTGAACCGACCACATCCCGATGATCTCGATCATCGACGGCCAGCTGACGCGCCAAACCCGGCGCAACATCGGCATGTCGTAGCGTAAGTTCCGCATATGAAGCACCAAGGGTTCACCATCATCGAGAGCTTGTCCCTCCGGAGACCAGCGCCGCTTGGGCCGTAAAAACCAAAGAATGAATGCGGCCCCTGCAGCCCAGCCCACTACCGTACCTGCCGCCAGGCCTTTGACGCCCCAGCCCAGACCATAGACCAACCAGAGGCTCAAACCAACATTCACCACGTTCACGATCAGCATCGCCAAAAACGGCTTCATCGTATCGCCGTAGCCACGCAAACAGGAACTAGCAACAAACAGCACCCCGCTGAACGGAGCCAACAAAGCCGCCACACGCATATAGTCCGTCACATGCCGGGTGGCCAAGGCACTCAAACCAAAAAAGTCCGCCATATATGGCAACACCAACCAAATCATCACACCACTGAACAGCCCGGAACCAATCCCAAGAATCAACGACTGTCCCAAGGCCAGATTGGCGGATTTCATATCTTTGGCTCCGGTCGACCTGGAAACCAAGGCCATCGCTCCGGTCGCCATCGCCCCCTGTAAGATCATCAGCAGCCACATCAGATACATCGCAGCCCCCATCATATCCATAATGGCTTCAGCGGATTCACCCTCTGCCATTCTCCCCGCAATCATCATATCGGCGAAACCGACCCCAACCCCCATCATGTTCTGCAAAAACGGCCACAAGGCCAAGGCCAGCACCTGACGAGGCAAAGACAAGCCTGCCAACTTTCCACCCAGAGCCATCGGTTCCGCATCCGAAGAAGCAGAATCGCTCACTTGAGTTACCTGTCTATCATCCAAATCCATGACTCGAAATATCCTCCAATCCTATCAAGCGCATCTCAACTATAGCGCTCGCCACGCGCCGAACTATCGTCATTTTTCATCAGATTGAAATGCCAAAATCTGCTGATTTTTTCTTCAAACTCTAGCGAGAACAAGACAATATGCTTTTGTCATGGCAAACGATCCCTACCAACCGCCAAGCACGCCCCCGCTTGCATCAGCCACCCAACCACAAGAAGTACCCTTGCTGGTTATTCAACATCTTCATGGAACCCGACCATGGGTCCGCTTCTGCAGTCTTGCGGGGTATGTCGCAGCGGTTTTTCTTCTTCTGATTGGAGCATTGACCATCCATCGGATGCTGAATATCTCCCCACTTTCGCACCTCATTTTACTCGCCGGCTTTTTTATCATCTTGGCCCTACTTTTTGCCATCCCTTGCTACTATCTCTCTCGCTACGAAAAATCCATCACCCACCTCCATGTCAGCCACCAACTCGAGGATCTGGAGCAAGCGCTTGCAGATCAGCGGGCGTTTTGGAGGCAAATGGCCATCATGATCCTGATCATTCTGATCATCTACCTCATTACCATCGCCCTCTCAGCGATCCTTCTGCTTGCGAGACAAAGCTAACTAAGAAGTCTTATCGGCTTCAACGAGGTCTTCCTGGTCCTCCGCTTCATCGTCTTCATCGTCGACGTATTCCAAGACCTCACCTTTGAAATGCTCCATCACTCGGGAGAAAAGTTTTTCAGCGGGAGCTCCGTCCTCCTCTTTGAATTGGCCATAAACCATCCCATCGATTTTCGCTTTCTTCTCCTCTCCTTGATCCGAGTAATACACCAGAGCGATCCCCTTGGTATCCCACTTCCGCTTATCGATCCGCACCATGTCACTATAGAGGATTTTACGCCCGTCTTGAGTATAAAGGGCATCATGATCAGCCTTAATCGTCCGACGCATCGTCCGGAATAGAATGAACAAGGTGCCGAGAATTAAAGCAAAGGCCACAGCCGCCGCGACAAACTGCTCGGTGATTTTATTGGCCTGCATCGGCTCTTCGGCGGCCTCCGCGTCCCACCCTCGTGCCGCTGTGTAATCTTCCCACAGCTTATTGGCGCCATTCTGTCCCCCCTTGTCCTTCATCAACGAATATCCATCAACCAAGGCGTCGGGCCAGGGCATCGCGAGGTCGACGTCTTTAGGTAAAATCTCCGCTCCATTTTCAGGAAAAAAGCAAGTTTGAGATGCGGCGTAGGTCTTCCAGGAATCCTCAGTCAGCAGCCCGTCCGATTGCTTCGCTTGGAATGCTTTGCCTGCCTCAACAAAGGTATGATGCATAAAGAAATGCAAATTTTTGTCTCGATAGCCCCATATCCCATCCTTGAGAAACAACACGGCAAAAACAGAAAACATCACCAACATGGCGAGAACCCGCCACAAAAACCATGTGGTAGGTTTGCAAATCAAGGTATCCTGGGGAAGATTAGAATCACTCATATGTTTGAACAGCCACGACTCTGCATAGAAACAAGCTGGCTAGAAGCAAAAAATCCTATAATATATCTCGCCAACCGGCTCCGAAGAATCAAAAGTCGCCGCGATCCATCCATTCACCCCACTTCCCGATCACTTTTATGAGTGCACAAAACCTTCGCAACCTGACATGCTTATCGTCCGCAGCCGGATGAGCCGCCAAACTTGACCCCGAGACCCTCACGCAGGTTCTGCATGAGCTGCCTCAATACCACGACCCACGCCTGCTCGTTGGATCGGCCACCGCGGACGATGCCGGAGTCTTCAAACTGACGGATGACATCGCATTGGTTCAAACCACCGATTTCTTTACCCCCATTGTAGATGACCCGGAGCTCTATGGTCGCATCGCGGCTGCCAACGCCCTCTCCGATGTCTACGCCATGGGAGGTCGACCAGTCACCGCCTTGGCCATCGCCGGTATGCCCTCTGATTTAGTCGACAATGACACGATCCAAAGTATTTTCCGTGGGGGTGCCCAGATGTGCGTCGAAGCGGAATGCAGCCTGGCTGGAGGCCACACCATTCGCAACCCCGAACCCATTTACGGCTTGGCCGTCACAGGCATCGTCCACCCTGAACGCCATCTGGCCAATGCCCATGCCAAACCTGGCGAACACCTCGTCCTGACCAAACCCCTCGGCAGCGGCATTATCTCCACTGCCATCAAACGTGGTCTCTGCCCACCCGAGCTGGCCAACCGCGCCAGCACACTCATGGCAACCCTCAACAAACCCGGAGCCGAGCTCGCCGAACGAGACCTCATCCACTGCTGCACCGACATCACCGGCTTCGGCCTGGCGGGTCACCTCATCGAAATCTGCCGAAGCAGTGGTGTTTCAGCTGAACTCGACGTCTCAGCCCTCCCGTTCATTGACCCGGTAGTCGCCGACTTCATCGAACAAGGCTGCGTTCCGGGAGGGTCGCTCAAAAACTTAAAGCACGCCGAAACCGCAACCCACTTCTCCGATCGGGTAAGCCATAGCCAGAAAATCCTCTATGCGGATGCCCAAACTTCCGGAGGGCTTCTGCTCAGTGTTCCCGACCACAACCTCAATGGTGTCATGGAACTACTCGAAGAAAGCAAGGCTCCATGCGCCGTAATCATCGGCAAAACCGTTCCCCAAAAAGAGTTTGCCGTCTACTGCACGGCGTAAAGAACTGAATCACATGAAAAAACACCTATTCATCGACCTGGCAACCCTGCCCGAAGAAGGAAAAACCTTCTCTGGAGAACTCGACCCCTCGATTTTCACCTTTGATCACGAAGACACCAAGGCCACAGGCCCCTTGTTCTACGATCTCTACGTGCAACAATTTGACAAGGAAGTGCTCGCCAGAGGAGCCGCATCCGTGCCGATCAGCTTCACCTGCGTCCGAACGCTGGAACCCTTCGTCAAAACCATGGAATCCAGCGACTTATGCCTATCACTCGAAGCTGGATCAGGACAAATCGACCTCGCCGAGCTGCTGCGGGAAGAAATGATTTTACTCTTCCCCGACTACCCGCGCTGCGACGAAGCGGACGAACCCAAAGAATGTATTTTAGATTCCCGCTATTTAGCAGTGGACAAACCCCCGGAAGATGATGTAAAGACCCCCCCCGCCTCGGAGGAACCCGATCCATGGGCCGCCCTCGATGCGCTTCAAAATGAAAAAGAAGAAAATGATGGCAGCCTGTAACCGCATCGGCGCATCACTTCACCAGTCAACTGATCACCCGATCACCCGATCAACCAATTAACCAATTAACAACTTAAAACCATGGCCGTTCCTAAGCGTAGAACCTCCAAGATGAAGCAGAAAATGCGTCGCGGCGCCAATCGCTGGCGTACCCCTAAGCTCAAGACCTGTCCTGAGTGCGAAAGCCGCATTCCTTCCCACATCGCCTGCCCTCACTGCGGAACATACCGTGAGCGTCAGGTCCTCGAAGTGGACGACCTCTAATTTCATCTTTTGAAAGCGTCCGAACTTTCTCCTGGGGAAGTTCGTACGGGGTAAAACAAACACCCTGCCAACCGCTCGCGCACGCCGGGTTTCACTCTTTGACTAAGCGGAATGCCCCGGCATTCCGCTTGTTTCATTTCCATTTCTTTCTATACTTCCCAAACGTATGAATATTGCTCTCGACGCCATGGGTGGCGACAATGCGCCCTTTGCTACCATCAAAGGTGCCCGCAACGCCCTCAAACTGTATCCTGAAATTTCCCGTCTATTCCTGGTGGGTGACAGTGCAGCTCTTCAGTCCGAGATGGATAAGTATAAACTGGACGACTCCCGAGCCACCATCATCCACGCCCCTGATGTCGTGGAAATGCATGAGTCCGGTGCCAAAGCCTTGCGCCGCAAAAAAAATTCATCCATCTCCATCGCCACCGACTTGGTAAAATCGGGAGATGCCGCGGCAGTCGTCAGTGCTGGTAATACCGGCGCGGCCGTCGCCGCAGCTACGGTCAAACTGCGCACCCTCAATGGAGTTGAGCGGGCTGGCATCGCCACGGCCATGCCGAACGAATACGGCATCTGCAACCTACTGGATGCCGGTGCCAACCCGGAAGCCAAACCCAGCCACCTCGTCACCTACGCGATCATGGGCGCAGTCTATGCCCGCCAAGTGCTGGGAGTGGAAAAGCCGAACATCGGCCTGATGTCCAATGGCGAAGAGGATGAAAAAGGAACCACGTTCACCAAAGAAACCTTCGCCCTGCTCAACCACATGCACAACACCGGTAGAGCACCCTTCAATTTTGTAGGTAACGTCGAAGGCCACGATCTCTTTGCATCCAAACTGGACGTAGTTCTCACCGACGGATTCACCGGTAACATCGTGCTCAAAAGCTGTGAAGCCACGGCCAAAGCCATGTCCAAGTGGCTCAAACTCGAATTCAAACGCAGCCCGTTCCGAATCATGGGGGCCGCCATCGCCCGAGGAGCCTTTAAAGCGGTCAAAAAACGGAGCAGCTACGAGTATGTCGGAGGATCTCCCTTACTGGGAGTCAAAGGAACCTGCATCATTGCCCACGGATCCTCCTCCCCACTCGCCATCCAGAATGCCATCCGCGTAGCCGTGGAATCCGTCAGCCAGGAAGTCAACCCGCACATCGAGGAAGCCCTTCTTGAAATCAACCGTCCATGATCTATCATGTCAACAAATGCGACCTTGAGGACACCTCTAAGGCTTACTGTCTGCAAAAATAGCATTGTGCACTGATTTCCGCTGTTCATCCGAAAAAACTCGTCTAGAGTCTCGCCAGCATTTAGTCACTTTCTGATTTTTATGAGCGATTACACTTCTGTCATCCCTGTCACCATCGCCGGAACCGGCAGTTATGTGCCCGAACGAGTTCTGACCAACGCCGAGCTCGAACAAATGGTCGAAACCTCGGACGAATGGATCACCTCCCGTACCGGCATCAAGGAGCGACGCATCGCCCGTGATGATGAATTCACCTCCCACCTCGCTACCGAAGCCGCCAAAAAGGCTCTCGAGCAAGCTGACATCGCCGGCGAAGAACTCGACCTGATCATTGTCGCCACCATCACTCCGGACACGCTGACCCCAGCAACGGCAAGTTACGTCCAAGCCAACCTCGGGGCCCTTTCTGCCGTCGCCTTTGACATTTCCGCCGCTTGTTCTGGCTTCCTCTACGCCATGAAAGTTGCCAAGCGCCTGATCTCGGACGGGGCCTACAAAAACGCCCTGATCATCGGAGCCGAAAAACTTTCATCCTTCACCGATTGGGAAGACCGCAACACCTGTGTGCTCTTCGGTGACGGTGCCGGAGCCGCCGTACTGAGACGCTCCAAAGAAGGTGAAGGCCGAATTCTGGCCACAGAAACCGGCACGGACGGCCGCCACACCAAAATCCTTAACATCGCCGGTGGTGGCTCTGCTTGTCCGACAACCACCGACAATGCCGGGCAACGACTCGCCACCTTGTCGATGCAAGGTCAGGAAGTCTTTAAACTGGCGGTCAATGCCATGAAAAAGGCGGCCGAAAAAGTGATCGACCGGGCCGGACTCAGTGCTGACGACGTCGCGCTGGTCATCCCCCATCAGGCAAACCTGCGTATCATCGATGCCATCGCCAAACGCCTGTCGGTGCCTAAAGAAAAAGTTTTTGTCAACTTGGACAAGTATGGCAATACCTCGGCAGCGGCAGTTGCCATTGCATTGGACGAAGCTCACCGTGAAGGACGCTTCAAACGCGGTGAAAACATCGTGCTGGTCGTCTTTGGTGCTGGCCTGACCTGGGCAGCTACTGCCATCGAGTGGTAAGCCCGCTGCAACGATTACCCGCAACCACAAGCCTCTGGCCAACCGATGCGACAGTTTGTTCTCACCATCGGAACCATCGTAACTGCCCTGCTCAGCTGCTGGTATTTTTTTCAAGGAATCTCGGCGATCATGCGAGGTGGTTTGGAAAACTCCCTGCTCTATGTTTTTGTCTACACCCCGGTGCTGATGTCACTCACCATCTGTTTTGACCACGTCAACACCAATCTCCACAGCGAGTATCGCAAACTCCGGCGCTCATTAGCCCGAAAACGAGGCGTCCAGCGCGATCCGCTCCACCCACGCTCACCGGAAGTGGAAGACACCCCGTGGGAGAACGATTCTTCACATACCCACTAAGGAGCCCATACTGCCATCCGGCTCGGAAAAGCGACGCTCGGGCTCGTCCTCAGCAATCAGAGGAACCACATTACGGTGGACCCAAACGCTCTGAACCAGACCGAGCAAAAACATACACATCAAAACGAAGGTTCCCGAATAGCTGACCAAAGGCAAAGGAATCCCCGTAATCGGCGTCAGTAGGATACACATGCCGATATTTTCGAAGATATGTGCAAAAAATAAGGCCACCACAGCAGCAACGATAATTCGCCCCGAACTATCCCGACTGCCAAAAGCGATAAACAGACAGGTAATCAGCAAGGTGGAATAGCCGATCAAAAGGAGCAGACTCCCCCTGAACCCCTGCTCTTCTCCAATCACCCCAAAGATGAAATCGTTATGGGCGGTTTTCCATGGAATATACTTTTTATCGTGCAAGGAACCTTTCTGCTCAGAGGCATTCCAGCCAATCCCCTTCCAACCAGCTTTGCCAATCGCTGTAGACACCCAGTGAGGAGCGTAAGCATCCCCATTGATATCGACATCCCTACCTTCCATCATATCCAGGTACAACTCGATCCGAGCCGCCCCCCGCGGTGAGGCCTGGGGTAAAATGATATAATACGCCAAAGCAATGCATCCAAAACCCACCAGCATCATCATCGCGAGATAACGAATGGGTATTCCACTGACAAACATGATCACCAAGGTGACCGGCACCCAAACCAAGGCTGAGCCCATATCACCCATCGCAACAACAATCAAAAAAGGAATCCCGGCCAAGATGCCAATCACCAGAACCCGGACAAATGGCAACCTGAAAATGACATGCACACGGGGGAGGTCCTGCAAAACCGAACCCATCAAAACAATCCCCGCCGCAATCCCTAGCTGGGTAGGCTGAAACATTTGCCCCGCCAAACTCACCTGGTGGACATCATTGCCTTTGAGCATCGCCCAAACCATCATCGCCAAGCCTACGAGATACATCGGAATACCCAGCCAACGGATCCATTTGTAATCGACCAGAGCCGTGGTGAAAAACACAACACAACCGACCAATGCCCAGATTTTTTGCCGACCGGCGAAGTATTCACCCCCATTGTTTAAGTGCCGAGCCGCACTTTCAATGGCATAGACACCAAAGATCAACAAGGCAGCCATGGTCAGGACCAGCAGCCAGTTCATCCCCAGGATTTTTTTCATCAACGGTGTCATTGCCTCAATCTACGCCTCACTTGTGCTCAATCTTATCGCCCTCTTTTCGCTAATCGGTTGCAGAGGGACCTACCTTACCCGCATCGCTCAAACGACCTACCCCCTCTCGGAAAAACATCAACCGTAAAAATGAAAATGCCCTTCCTCCGGAAGTCGAAGGAAAGGGCATTCAAATGTTTATAATCCGCTGGAGCGATTACTCTTCGTCCTTTTTTGTCTCAGCTGCAGCTTTGGGAGCGTCAGCATTCAATTCAACCAATAAAGCAGCGGTGATGTCAGTCGCATCCTTGGTGTAAAGCAGGAAGGGCACCTGATTGGCACTCAATCCAGACTTATCCAGAACAAAATCAAAATCCTCTTTTTTGGAGTGGTCCACGATCCGCTTGCGAATCTCTTCCAGAATCCCTTGCATGCTGGCTTGCTTCTTAAGTTCCAAAGCACGGGTCCGGCGGCTCAGGAATTCGCGACGCTCACGGTCCATGGCCTTGGCTTCATCCAACTTCAATTGAAATTCACGGGATTTTTTCTGCTTCACGTTAGCACCCAACGCAGGGTCTTCGATTTTCTTCTTAATCGCCTGCAGTTGCTCTTCAATCGTGCGAATACCGGCCAAACGCTCGTTATTTTCCTTCTGGATACGGGCAAATTCCTCACTGAACTTCTGTTGTTCTTCCGTCGTCCGGTGGTACTCTTTAAAGAGGTTCTGCATATCCACAGTAGCAATCTTGAGTTTCTCTGCCGCTGCCGAACCAATGCCGAGTGCTGCCATAGCACAGATCATAAAGGAAAATTTAAGGTATTTTTTCATATGGAATTATCGTGATGGTTTGAGGTGGTTTATCGCTGGAGCGATCTTGGCGACTCACAACGCTGCCGACAAGCTGCACAAAATAGCTTGCCACGTCAACATCTATAAAGGAAAGATTCCCACGTCCAAACAGCCAATCTTCAGACCACCCCATCACTGTGCCATGCTCTGTATCCACACCCCAGACAAACTAGCAGCTAGCCTAGATCTCCAGCCTACTCCGCGCATTCTGGTCCCCACCATGGGGGCCTTGCACGACGGCCATCTCACCTTGGTCAAGAGAGCTCGGGAACTGGCTGGACCGACAGGATCCGTCATCCTCACGCTCTTCGTCAATCCCACCCAGTTCAATAACCCGAAGGACCTCGACAAATACCCTCGATCCCTCGAGCGAGACCTCGAACTCTGCAAACAACATGGTGTGGACCTCGTGTTTGCCCCGGAAAGTGGAGCCATGTATTATCAAGACCATTCCGTGAACATCTCAGAGTCATCCCTCACTCAGCGACTCTGTGGAGCCACCCGGCCAGGCCACTTCGATGGCGTCTGCACCGTGGTCATGAAACTCTTCAACCTTTGCCGGGCGGACGCCGCCGTCTTCGGCAAAAAAGACTACCAGCAACTCGCTGTCATCCGACGCATGGTGCGAGACCTGAACATCCCGATCACCATCGAAGGCGTCGATACCGTCAGGGAACCAGACGGCCTGGCGATGTCGTCCAGAAACACCCGTCTGACCACGGACCAACGGTCAGATGCCCCACGCATACGCAAAGCCCTGCTTGCCGCCCGTGATGCCTTTCTCCATGGATCATCCCAAGTCCAAGCATTACTGGAGCTGACCCGCGCCGAAATTGAGGCCTCTCCGGAAAACAAGCGGATTGATTACCTCGAGCTACTTGATGCCGAATCCCTGCAACCGATCGAAGAGGTCACACGCCCTGCGGTTATGGCCACAGCCGTCTTCTATGGTGACGTCCGCCTGATCGACAACATCGAGATGCTCCCGTAGCGAAAAGAACCTGTTCAAAGCTCAAAAAAAAGCCCAACCTGTTTGAGATGACACAGGCTGAGGCTTTCTGCTGCACGAGAGGTGGATCATACAAGGAATTCGTGCCAAGCACGGAGAGCGCTTGAAGGATCCCCCACCCGTTGGGTCACCCCAAGGCCTAAGCTTGTCACGATCATTGGATTTCAGTGTAGGCCCGTCCTGCAGACCCACCAGAGCTTTGACATTTCACTCTCCCATGCACGATTCCCATTTCTACCTGCACCATCACCCCAAACAAGAAGTTCTGGCAGATCTTCTTTTATCCAAACTAGAAGCCGAGAGCTCGGGCGACCCGTTTCACCAGTCTACGGTCATGGTCCGAAATCAGGGGATGGGCACGTGGCTGCAGCGCCGGATTGCGCACCAACACGCGGTCTGCATGCAGATCAACTTCCCTCAACCAAACCGCTTTCTCCAAGAGGTCCTAGAAGCACCAAGCATTGACCCCGAACATTTGAAGTGGCAAATCTATCAGCAGTTACCAAACCTCTGCGAGCGAGCATCATTCCGTGCCATTCAACAATACTTGGCCCCCAGTGACAGCACGCAATCTGCCACATTAAAACGATACCAGTTAGCGGGTGTGCTTGCCGGGCTCTTTGACCGCTATCTCTTATACCGCCCCGACTGGATTGCCCAATGGCAACAACCCCAAACAAACAAAGACTCCTCAGCGGATGAACAATGGCAACGCGAGCTCTGGCAAGCCATCTCCCCCGACACGGAAACCCACTGGTCCCAGGTCTTACTCAGCGATGCTCCTCTACCTGCTCCAAGCCAAACCATCACCAGCCTGCACGTCTTTGGCATCACTAACTTTGCTCCAGCCTATACCCGCTTCCTCAATAAACTGAGCACCCATATTCCGGTTCACATCTACTGGATGAACCCAGTGGAAAAAGATGGTGGATACTGGGAAGACTCCGCCACACGTAAAGACTGGCTGCTTGCCAAAGCCTTCGATGACCCTGAAATCCTACAGCAGAACAACCCACTCCTATCCTGCTTCGGGCGACTAGGACGCGAATTCATCCACACGCTCTACGGTGGAACCACAGAGGAAATCCACATCCAGGAAGAAGAACACGGACTACCACAGGCCAGCGCCAGCACCCCGACCACCCGACTCAGCCAGCTCCAAACCAGCCTCTATCAAAACAACGCTGAACCCAACAACCACAAACCTGATAGCGATGACTCCAGCATCTCGATCCACGCCTGCCACAGCCCATTGCGTGAACTCGAAACTTTGAAAACCTATCTCTTCACCCTGGCTGAAGACACCCCTCTCAACCCCGGCGATGTGCTCGTCATGTGCCCGGACATCAGCACCTACGCGCCTGCTATCGAGGCTATCTTTGGCAAACACCACAATCAAGACCTCCCGTATATTCCCTTCTCCATTGGGGACCACGGTCAACCCGACAACGAACCATCGATCACATCGCTGCTTTCCCTGTTCTCACTGCACCGCTCACGGTTCACCAATCAAGAAGCACTCAAACTGCTTTCCACTCCCAGCATCCTCGAATATTTCGAGCTCAACGAAGAGGATATCCCCACGATCAAAGACTGGATCCAACAAAATGGGATCCGATGGGGGTTCAACAGCCAGCATGTCCAACAATCAACACCAGGTTGTCCAGAATCCAGCTGGACATGGCAACATGGTATCGACCGGATGTTACTCGGCTACGCCATGCCGAACCACCCCAAGGCAAACACCCCCACACTCTGGAACCACATCTCTCCATTCCACCACATCGAAGGGACCAACACCCGAATCCTCGACGCACTTTGCAACTTCCTCGACTGGTGCCGTAAAATCCGACAAGCACTTCATAGCGACCGATCACTCGCCGATTGGGTGGAACTCACCCGCGAGTGGCTAGACACAGGAACCAGCAAGTCCGATACCCACCAGCGAACCCTGCGCCCATTCGACACCGCACTCGACACCATCCAGCAGCAGGCAAAGGCCATGAGCGAAAGCGTTCCCGCCGAGGTCATGCTCGAACACCTCACCCAGACGCTGCACAATGCTCCCGCCTACGGTGGCTTCCTCAATGGCTCTGTCACCTTCTGCGAAATGAAGCCGATGCGAGCCATCCCCGCACGCATCATTTGCCTTCTGGGAATGAACCATGATGCCTTCCCTCGCCCGGACAGCGAGACCGCATTTGACCTTACCCGCTTGAAACGCCGCATGGGCGATCGCTCATCCCGCGACGACGACACCTACGCCTTTCTTGAGGCCCTGCTCTCAGCCAGAGAACACCTCTTCATCTCCTACCTCGGAACCTCCATCAAAGACGGCAAACCACGTCCACCCTCGACAGCACTGCAAACCCTGCTCGATCAACTTCCAGGAATAAAACCCACTACCGAAAAGCTTCATAATTTCGATCCGGAGTATTTCCAACCCCATTCCCCCACACTCAAGCCAAGCTCTCATGACAGCGAACTCCTCGACTGCGCCCGGCTCCTGCTTGCCCACGATGAGCCAACATCCACCATCTGCCAAATCAACATCAACAACTTAACACCTCCGGAAAACACCACGCTGGATCATTTTATCAGCACCATCACTCACCCCACCAGACAATTTCTCCGCCACTCCCTGCAAGCCCAGAGCCTTTATCTCGACCAGCCTCTCGAACCGGATGAACCCATCAGCACAGACGGACTCACGAACTATCATATCAAACAGACGATTCTGGCAAACAAACGGCTCAGCGACGAAGACATCGAGACCTGGAAGCAGACCGGCCTGCTCCCCCCCGGATCGCTCAGCAGCCGGGCAGAATTTGAAACCATCGCCGAAATTGCCAATAAGCTCCCGGCCACCCAATTACTGGCCACCCAGATCAGCATCCCGACAAACCAGCACTCACTCAATATCACCGGCAATATTGCCCTCAGCACCGATGCCGAAGACCCAAGCGTCATCACCACAGATCCATCCGAGGGCAAAGCTAAAGCGATCCTCAACACCTGGCTACTCCAACTGGCCGCCAGCATCCAACTCCAACAACCGGTCCGAGCCGAGCTCCACGGAATCAAAGACGGCCACCCGGCAGTCAAATACTTCTCCCCACCAAAAAACGCGCAGACCATCCTGCAAGAACTCGCTGAGATCTATCAAGAAGCACTACGAACCCCCATTCCACATTTCCCAAAATCTGCCCACGCTTACATCACAGAAAAACAAAACGCCAAAGACGACGACACCCACTACGAAATCAAACGTAAAAACAAAGCCCTTACCCAATGGCTCGGCAGTCAATACAGCAGCGCCGAATCCGAGGAGGAAGCCAACCGGTATTTTTTCGAAGCCGATGACTTATTCTCCGATACCGAGCTCACCGCAGAATTTCTCGCAACTGCCCATCTGATATGGGACCCCATTCATGAGCATCTCAGCGAAACTCCGCCAGCAAACGCGTAACCCCATTTCCCATGTCCGTTAAAGATTTCAAAGTCTGCTCCACCCCCATTGAGCCCAACCTCACCCTGATCGAGGCTAGTGCCGGCACTGGCAAAACCTACTCGTTAGTCCGCATCATTGCTCGTGAAATTGTCGAGTTAGATATCCCGATCGAGCAAATCCTAACTGTCACCTTCACCCGTGCCGCTACCGCCGAGATCAAGGAACGCCTGCACGCTCTGCTCTGCGAGATTTCCACTCATCTAAAACAAGAAGATTTAGAAAAAGAAACGTGCAACGATCTCGTCTGGCACTGGCGCCATAATCAACCTGAGGTCTACGCCACGGCTCCAACCCGCGTTGCTATCGCACTGGCCAACTTCGATCGTGCGGCCGTTTTCACCATCGACGGCTTTTTTCAACGCTTGCTCAAAGAATCAGCCTTCGAAGCCAATGCTCTGTTCAGCACAGAACTCGTCACCGATGAATCCTCATTCACAGAAAATGCATTGCGCGACTACTGGCGCCAACACGTTTACTCGTTGACGCCCACCCAACTCAGAATGTTCCAAAGCTTTGTCAAATTCGACGACGCAAAAAAATTTCTTACCAACGCACTACGCTACCCCAACGCCACCTTCGACGCGGCCTACCACACATCCCCCAACGCCATCAGCCAAGCTTATCTCGATGCTTGGAAGCATTGTGCCCCGCTTCTACTCCAACACGCAGAAGAACTTCAACAATTTGTCATCGACTTACCAGGAGGCCTCAAAAAAAGCGGACATCCCTACAGCAGTGGAGGTCCGCAAAAACTGGCAACGACCATCGAACAAATCCACCAGGCACCAGACGAAGTCCCCTCATCCGTTCAACTTTTCACCAGACTCACCAGCAGCTATTTCAGCAATCCTTCTGCGTATAAAAAAGGAGGCAAGCCCGACGACATCAAAAACCACCCACTCGCCCCACTTTTCCAAGCTTTTGATGCCCTCGTCTCAGCCCAGCCACAAGGGCTGCAATCGGCCTACTACGGTGAGATCCTTCGTTTCTGCCGCCAACGCATTCAGGAACTCAAGCAGGACCAAAACGTGCAAGGCTATGGTGACGTCACCGCGACCTTGGCCCGGATGCTTCGGGAAAACACACCAGCAAGTCAGGCAGTCCAGCGGAACACCCGCAACCGCTACCAAGCTTGCCTGATCGATGAGTTCCAAGACACCTCACCGGATCAGTGCCAGGTTTTTCTCAGCCTGTTCCATGATCCAGAACGCTACTTCCACATCGTCGGAGACCCGAAACAATCCATTTATCGCTTCCGGGGAGCCGATGTCTTTTCCTATATCAAAGTAACAGAAAGAAACCCCCGAACCTATCAACTGCGAACCAACTACCGCTCAAGCCCAGTGATGGTGCAAGCAGTCAACTCATTCTTCTCGCTCTCTACCGACCCGTTTCTAACCAACGGAAAAATTCACTTCACCCCATCATTATGGAAAGACGATGAGAAAGCTCTCGAACCAAAGGAAGCCGCACTGCACATCCATCACATTCCTGAGGAACTCAGCGGCAACAAGGACAACATCAAGAAAACCACAACCAAACACATCTGCACTGAAATCCACCGGCTACTCGGTCAGCCGTGGTCGTCGTACACGAGCAAAAAAGATGGCAGCATTCAACCGTCGGATATCGCCATCCTCGTGCGTGACGGCTACGAAGGCAATAGCATCTATAGCGAACTCTGCCGTCAGAACATCCCCGCCACCTTGAACACCCGCAGCTCGTTGATGGAAAGCGAGGAAGCCCAGCAAATGCTCATCATCCTCAGAGCCATCCTCGAACCGCGTCGTCCGAAACTTTTGCGAACGGCTCTGCTCTCCCCGCCGCTCGGTTCTGGCAGATTGTTCGACCAAGAGAACGAAGAGGCATTCAACCACCTCTGCCATCAAGCAGCAGAGCTCCACTCCCTCTGGGACATCCATGGTCTGATGCCCATGATGCTTGAATGTATCAGGCAATTCGACATCCGAGCCACCCTGCTCAAGCTCCCCCAAGGCCAACGCCGCATCACCAATTTCCTCCATCTCATCGAACTGCTCGATGAAAAAGCCAGCCAACAAAAACTCAATCCGGCCGGCGCCGTCCATTGGTTTGAAATGGCACTCCAAAACCAAACCGATGACATCCTCGACAATGAAACCCTCGAGCTTAGGATTTCCACGGACGACGATGCCGTCCAGCTGCTCACTCAACACGCATGCAAAGGTCTTGAGTTCCCCATCGTCTTCGCCCTCTGTCCATGCGCCTCAGAACAAAGCAAAAAAAAGATCTCCCTCGCTTACCACGACGCGGACAATTTCGACCTTCACTTCGCTCCTGCTGAGGACAATATGCAAAGCGCCGAAACCTTGCAAACCCGCTCACAGGAAGATCATGCCGACGCAGCCCGGCTCGCCTACGTTGCCCTGACCCGCTCCGTCTCACTCTGCCATTTCTACCTCCCGCCACCCAAAACCACAAAAACCAAAGGCTGCGAGCCCGATAAACATTCAATCTATCGCATGCTCGACATGGAGAGCCCCGAAGCACTCTCCAGCCAATGCAATCTCCCCGGAACCTGTATCGAATCGAGTATCATCGACACCTCCGTGCTCAACAACTTCAAACGCTACTCCGCACCCAGCCATACCAAGCCTGCAACGCTCACCAGCCGCAACGCGGACAAAATCAACATCACCCGTCAGGAACGCACGACCTCGTTCACCGGCATCACCCGCAACGCTCCGGAAACCATCCACGATATCGATGAGAATACCGGCACACCATACACCGATGAAACACCAACAAACCAAAACCGTTTTTGGGATCAACTGCAAGGCGGGGCCTCTCTCGGGCTCGTCTTCCACGAAGTGCTCGAGGTCACAAACTTCCAAGCCCCAAGCAACCTAACAAATACCATCGCAACTAAACTCGACCAATATCGACCGTGGCGCATTCAACCCGATGACGGGTCAGCACTCAGTCAGGAAATAGCTGACACCGTCGAACAATGGCTCGACCACCCCTTTGACGATTCTGACGCCCCATTCACACTCAATCAACTGGCGGACAAACAACGCATCAACGAATGCGAATTCCTTATCACGGGGTCGCAATTTTCGTTACAAAGCCTGGCCAAGGTTCTCGACATTTCCCCGCCAGCCAACATGCCAAGCAACTACACCGAGCAGCTCTGCAAGATCGAGCAATCCCAACTCGATGGATACCTAACGGGCTTTATCGATCTCGTCTTTGAGCACCAAGGTCGATACCATATTCTCGACTGGAAAACCAACCAACTCTCGGACGACTCCCCTCTCGGCCTATGTGCAGCGATGGCGGAACACCACTACTACCTCCAATACCACCTCTACACTCTCGCTCTGGATCGATTCCTCGCACATCGCCTGACCGATTACGATCCAGCCATCCACCTTGGTCATGTTTATTATGTTTTCTTACGTGCCATAAAATCGGGGACTCCTGCAAGCGGAGTGTTCTCGGATCGTATCACGATGCCACGTCTTGAGGCTCTGCGTCAAACCTTCGCCCCGGCCCCAACATCCCCAACATCTCAACACCAAGATTGATCCCTCCATCAATCCTGCTCCAGCATTCCACCTTCACACCCATGATTTCCCATCATTTTTCCAGATTTATCAATCGTCACCATCAACCACAACACCCTGATTTCACCACGCTCGTCAGACGCCTTTGTGATGCAGTTGATGCTGGATCATCCTGTCTGGACCTCAGCAGCCAAAGCGAACATCCCGCTGAAACATGGCGTGAGATACTGGCCTGCGATCGTGATGGCAGCGCCGTAGCTTCACCCGGTGGATCGGCTCCTTTGATTCTGACAGAGGACAACCGACTCTACTTGCAGCGTTATTACCAGCACGAACAGCACATCGTCCGGGCTGTCAATCAACGAATCAGGACCACCACCGGCGACCTTGCCCCATCTATCCTGCAGCGCATCGAAGACCTCTTTGAAACCACCGAAGGCAACGACCAAGCCCATGCAGCGCTTCGGGCACTCAAACATTCATTTACCATCATCTCAGGAGGGCCCGGGACAGGGAAAACAACCACGGTTCTCAAAATCCTTCTATTGCTGAAAGAGAGCCTGATTTTTACGCACCCATCCGAATGCCTCTTACTTGCTCCTACCGGCAAAGCAGCTGATCGCTTACGTCAATCGATCCTCACAGGAATGAAAGCCCTCAAGATCAACGACCCTGAATTCCCAACAGAAACATCCACCATCCACCGGGCACTTGGCTACCTTCAAGGCAGCATCGAATTCAAACACGATGCACAAAACCCTCTGCAAGCCAAAGTCGTCATCGTCGATGAAACATCGATGACCGACCTCACTCTGATGTCCCGCTTGATGGAGGCTCTACCTGCTGAAACCCGCGTCATCCTACTCGGCGATAAAAACCAACTTGCCTCCGTTCAGGTTGGCACCGTCTTGGGGGACCTCATGGAAGTGGCTGAATCTCCCGGCCACTCACTATCTGAATGCGCGGTCACCCTCAACCGCAGCTACCGGACACAAGGTCCGATCAGTGCGGCATGCTCGGCCATCCGTGATGGTAACGCCGATAACGCCTGGCAAGAGATCATGCATTCAGAAACCGATGTTGCTGGAGCTCTCATCCACCACACGCTTCCCGACCATCCGGCAGCGGCCCTGACTCCTTTTGTCCAACAGCATTGGCTCCCGGTTCTTAAAAACAATACGATGACCGATGAAGAAAAACTTCAGGCCATTGATCGATTCCGGATCCTCTGTCCCACGCACAACGGCCGCTACGGCATCAAAGCCATCAACACAGCGGTCGACCACATTCTCAGCAGACATGGTATCGATACGTCATCCACTTGGTACCCAGGACGCTCGGTCATCGTCCAAACAAACGATTACGCTCTGAATATCTTCAATGGAGATACCGGCTTGGTCGGTCAATCTGATGACAGCACCTACGTCAGCTTTCCCTCGAACGAGGAGCCCCGGAACATCTCTCCCGCACTTCTTCCGGAAGTCCATACTGCATGGGCACTTACTATCCACCGCACTCAGGGCAGTGAATATGATCACATTCTACTCATCATTCCCCCATGCTCGGAATCGCCCATCCTCAGCCGCGAACTCCTCTACACGGGATTGAGCCGGGCCAAACAATCGGCCACTCTCTGGTGCACGGAACAAAGCTTTAGCGACACCGTGAACAGCACCGTGCAGCGGGCATCAGGACTTCCGCAAATGCTACGCGGAAAAGCGCAAAACCATGTTACCAATCCACATTGAACCCACGGGTATCAATATGAACAAAACTGCTGTAGCGGCCAACACCACCTTCAAATTTACGCTTTTTGCGCAAGTAACGGGCCACACTGGCAACACGCCAGGCTGATGCTCCATGGAACTGAATATCGACGGCTACATTCTGCATATGGTATGAGCGGGACTTACCTCGGACAGCTCGATTGTAGCGAGGGCTGCGATAAGCAGACAAAACCGATTTCACCGGCACTCCCATCTCATGGGACAAGCGGTCAATCACCTTCAAGGTTGGACCAATTTTTTTCCAAGAACTCTTCGGAGGCAGGGTATTGGCCACTCTGCCACGGGTTTTAAAGTGTGGCGCCAGAACCATGCGCGGTGTGATGTTTCTCAGCCTGAGGCCTTTGATATAGTTGGCATAGCGGTTGACATCCAACCCCTTCGCTTGGACCCAGGATTGGGGAATCCCCTGAACCGACGAAGTACTATAACCAAAATTGAATAAACCGGCCTCGGATTCGTCCAAGGAGCATAACAAGCCAAGAGCAGCAACTCCAGCCACTCCCATAAAACGCCTCCGTCCATAAGCGTCCAAAATCACGCCCTCCTCATGACTCCTGTCCTGACTCGCGTCAGAGAGGTCATCCTCTTGTCCAATTATTAGCTTATTTAAGTTACCCATATCCCCCTGATTTGTATCTTAGGTTGTAACTATATCAGAATCAGCGACTCGCCAACAACCAAAAACTTAATTTTTTTTAATTATCTCGGTTTTTGAGATAATTTATAATTTTTCACACCTTTTGGTCTCGCATTACACATGCCGGAACCAAACACACACAATGGAATCGCCCCCAACAGTCTTCTGAATTGAATTTCAAAAAATCGAAAAAGAGAACTTCTCTACCGAAAAAAAACGTAGCCCCCACCCCGGAAACCACTCGTGCCGCAGCTCGAAACGGATCACATCTCACGCTCGAGAATCATCAACTCGAGAAACAGACGGTTGCGCTCTTCAAGGTTCGGAGCCAGATCCTGCTGGGCGTGCAAAATGTGTCGCCGAACGCCACTCAACAAATCCAAATATTCGACATAAAACCGCCGGATCCCTTCGCTGTAACGAGATTCCAAGGCCTGGGAAAATTCAACCCGGCCGTGCTCTAGGCGCTGTGCCAGCAAATGCTTGACCTTACGCCCCGAGAAGACGCCTTGAATCACAAAGCCGAGCATCGCCACCCCGCCAAGAGCCAAGAATCCATAGGGAAGATAATACCGCTCCCCCAGTGATAGTGCTCCTGTGGCCCCGGCAAGCATCACACTCGAAAAACTTAGATACAACCAGTTTTTGAGGTGCTCCCTGCGTCTTTGAATAATCGGATGCAGATCTTTACGAATACGTAAATCCTGAATCGCCTTGCGACTGGCATCCGCCATACTTTGCTCAAAGCTTTCGCCAATCGAGAAAAACCCATCCGCCTCATCGTCGAAATCGTCCAAAGCAATACCCAGTCGATTTTTCACACGCGGGCGAACCGTTGACCAATGCCGGTGACACTCCTCAATCACACGCTCACCATCTTCGTTCGCCTGTTGTTGAGCTGCTGACTGCACCGTGCGGATCATCCAGCCCTCGATTACTTTCGAGGTATTTTCAGCGAACAATAAACTCTTCATACTGGACCAAAAGCCGAGCTTGCGGCGAAGGTATTGCTGAAACTCATTGTTTTTACTGGCCAACACCCTGCGCATATCAGCGAAGTCGCCCACAAACTCCTTGGCATGCCCCATCCGCTCCCGATCAGCTTCCCATTCCAGGTCTCTCAAAAAATGCTCATTCCCCTGTAGCTGCTCTGTCCTCTCTTCCACCGAGACTTCAATCCTGCGCAAGACCTCGGCCAAAGCCTGCCGAATCTCCACCAAAGACTGCTTCCTGGCTGGTGAATCCATCACCGCTTGCTGCAACCAGGAGAAAAAGGCATCAAAACCACTCTTTGCCCACATAGCCTCATCACGGCGCCCATCTTTCCGCGCTTGCCACGCTTGCCGGGCTGAGACCGGAAGAATCGGAGGGATGGTGGCTAGCCGCTGCCCGGCAAGATCCCTCACATGCCCGAGAATGATCTCTAGTTCATTCTCATCACACTCATCCTTGCGTTGCAGTAACAACACCGACTTCTGCAACACCGCATCCGGTTGCGATGAAAGCAAATCCCAAAACGCCCCCCCCCAAGGGTTGCCAATGGGCAGAACCCAAAACACATGATCACAGGACGGTAGAAAACGCTGCACCACTTCCTGACATGGCTCATATCCAGGCCCCAGGCCAGGCGTGTCCATCACATTAAACCTGCTCAAATACTCCTCCGGCAGATAACATTCTTCCAGCGCATCAGTCACGCGATTCGTCCTCGGCCGGTCAGCATAGCGGAACCAACGAACCTTAGAGCCTCTCTGGGAATCCAAGGGGCACAAAGAGCGGCCAAACAGAGCATTCACCAAGGTGGATTTACCCGCCCCGGCTTCGCCACAAACAAGCCATAAAAAAGGGCTATCAAGCCCAACGGCCACATCCCCTTCGCTCAGAGGCCGGTGATCGGTTCCAGTTTTTTCAGCCAATTCAATCACACGACCGGCCAAGTCCTCCAGACCTGACCGCGCTGAAAAATACGCTTCCCCAAACATCCCGCTAAGCAGCAAATCAGCCTACACTCTTCTCTCGGAGCCAAGTCTTACCTGACAGCAGCTGCTGGCACCGTCGATGCGGGGGGATTCAGTGCCAACAATTGCGAAACCGTCACAAATTTAAAACCCTTGCGCAGTAAGCCATCCAAGGTGCTCGGCATCGCATCCACCGTTGATTTGTGCAGATCATGCGCGAGAACAATGGAACCATTGCCAGTCCCACTCAGGATACGGGAGCGCACGACCGAAATTCCAGGACGCTTCCAATCCTCAGGATCCACGTCCCACAAAACCGTCGGATACCCATACTCTCGGTAAATCCAAGCCCGCTGACTTGAGCGCAACGCCCCGTAAGGAGGACGCATCGTTCGAGGTTGCACACCACAGGCGGAAACAATCGCATCCCGTGTGCGGTCCAACTCACTTCGGACAGAAGCATCACTCAGCTTCGTCAAATTCGGGTGCGACCAAGTATGATTACCAATTTCGTGTCCTTCGGCCACAATCCGCCGGGCAATGTGTGGATACTGGTTCACACTGCGGCCAATCACATAAAACGTCGCCTTAATGTTCCGCTCACGCAGCATATCCAACAACCTTGGCGTATTCCGAGGATGAGGCCCGTCATCAAAAGTCATGGCAATATAGGGCTGAGACGTCCGAACTCGGGAATAACTGATCCCTGTAGCTCCTGATATATCACTGGACAGAGACATATCCGGATTGCGCATCGCCGGTCCATGCACTGACGGCGTCCTGTAGCCTTTGTTAGGTGAGGTCTTCACCTCTGCCTTGTCCTTGGCTGAACACGCAACCAGCATGGTCATAGCCGCCATGGCGATAATAAAATAGGGATGTTTTTTCATGATATTGAGTCTGAGGGAGTTTGAGTCGAAACCATCGGAAAGGCGGCATGCCATCTCATCCAGGACCCGAGGCGCTGCAGTAAACACCAAAACGATCAATCTGTGAAGCTGGTAATCCTTAATTTTTCTTAATTATTTCTCACCGCCGGAACCCAAGAGTAACACGGCAGGTGAAAAAAATCAATTTTCTGGCATTTTTCTTCATTTAACTATTGCAAATCATCACGCACCACCATAAAGACTGCCCCCGTCAGCGGAAACCTCCACTGACACCCGTCAAGAGCCCTATAGTGTAATTGGTAACACACCGGATTTTGATTCCGCATTTCCAGGTTCGAGTCCTGGTAGGGCTACTTCCCCTCCCCCTCTCTTACATTCAGATCTTGGCCAACTCTGGCCATCAACCACGCTTCCCACCGCCGATCAGGCGGTTTTTTTGTGCCTTTTTTATCCCCACCATTCACCCACAGGAAAAGCCAGGATCATCCTGGCTCCCCATAGGATCAATAGGACTTAGAATCAGGCAGCATCCACGTCATCACGCAGATTCTTGATAATGAACTCCTGCCGCTTGGGTGTGTTTTTCCCCATGTAAAAGGCCAGCATCTCCTTGATGCCCTTGCCCTCTTCCATACGCACAGGATCAAGTCGCATGTCCGGACCAATCATAAACTTGAATTCGTCCGGTGATATTTCACCAAGCCCCTTGAATCGGGTAATTTCGGCAGATTTCCCCAGCGCATCCAGCGCAGCCAAACGCTCATCTTCATCGTAACAGTAACGCGTTTCCTTTTTGTTCCGCACCCGGAACAGAGGCGTCTGTAAAATGTAAAGATGCCCGTCCCTGACCAATTCCGGGAAAAACTGTAAAAAGAAGGTCAGTAATAACAGGCGGATATGCATGCCGTCAACATCGGCATCCGTCGCAATCACCACCCTGTTGTAACGCAAAGTTTCAAGCCCCTCCTCGATATCGAGCGCATGCTGGAGCAAATTAAATTCCTCGTTTTCGTAAACCACGTTCCTTTTCATCGCAAAGGAATTCAGAGGTTTACCACGCAGTGAAAATACAGCCTGGGTTTCCACATCCCGACTCTTCGTAATGGAACCGCTCGCACTATCGCCCTCGGTAATAAACACTGTGGATTCAGCGGCCCTCTTGTGCTTGCTGGAAAAATGCGCCCGACAGTCTCGTAGCTTTTTGTTGTGCACCTTCGCCTTGCGGGCTCGTTCCCTTGCAATCTTCTTCACCCCGGAAAGCTCTTTCCGCTCGCGCTCGGCGGCCAGGATCCGCTTCTGCAATGCTTCGGCTTCGGCCGGATTTTTATGCAGATGATTATCCAAATGTTCCTTGAGGAAATTCAGGATGAAGGTTCGCACCGTTTCCCCTTCCGGCGTCATCGTCAGACTACCCAACTTGGTTTTGGTCTGACTCTCAAACACAGGCTCCTCGACCCGCACCAACACCGCAGCCTCCAAGCCATTCCGAATATCGGACGGATGATACTGCTTTTTGTAAAAACCGCGGATGACCTGCACAATCGCTTCACGGAATGCCGCCAAGTGGGTCCCCCCCTGGGTCGTGTGCTGGCCGTTGACAAAACTATAATATTCTTCTCCCCCGTCTGCCGTATGTGTAAAGGCAATTTCGATATCCTTGCCACTCAGATGGATCGGTCCGTAAAGCGCCTCACCATCCATTTCCTCCTTGAGTAAGTCGAGCAAGCCATCCTTCGACTTGAACTTACGGCCGTTGAAAACAATCGACAGCCCCGGGTTCAGGTAGGAGTAGTAGCGGCACATTTTTTCCACGTAGCCGGTATGAAAGCGGGTTTTGGCAGGGAAAATCGAACGATCGACATCGAAGGCCAAGCGGGTTCCGTTCTCCCCCGCATCCTTCTTGGGCCGCTTCATCTCCTCGACCACCTCTCCTTTGCTAAACTCAATCGCCTTGGTCTGGCCGTCACGCCAGGCCTGAATTTCAAAAAAATCCGACAAGGCGTTCACCGCCTTGATCCCCACCCCGTTCAAGCCCACCGATTTCTTGAAGGCCTCACTGTCATACTTCGCTCCGGTATTAATCTTCGCAGCACAATCCATCAACTTCCCCAGGGGAATACCACGACCAAAATCCCTGACTTCAACCCGACTCTCTTCGTCGATGTCCACTCGAAGCTCCCTACCATAGCCCATCACATACTCGTCAATCGAGTTGTCCATCGCCTCCTTCAACAAAATATAAATCCCGTCGTCCGAGCTCGTCCCATTGCCAAGTTTACCAATATACATGCCCGGACGCATCCGGATATGCTCTTTCCAATCGAGACTCTTGATATCTGCTTCGGTGTATTCTGCGGCCATAATGACTAGATATAGATCAGGGGTGTTTATAATTTCAAAGGGAGCCAGACCAGCAAACCTCCAAAGAATTCGAGAAAAACCAGTCAGCCCACCGCGGATCAGCCCAAAACCGACCGCGGATCATTAAGATGTCTTAAATTTTGCCCGATGGCAACAGTGATTTTACAGAGTTAGACCGGAAAGCCCCGAACTTACGGTCTCTCTGGTTTCAGAGCATCACCGGGAGTGGGCACCGATGCCCCTCCCTCGGCATCTTCAGCCTTTGATTTAAAATACAGACGCCGCAACTCATTCTGGGCATTTTTTATCGACAGAGGAGACGACGCCGCGCCATAGGACAGAGTTCGACCATTTTCTTTTATGATTACCTCAATTCTACGTCCTCCATTGGTTCCTTCGATTTCGATAACTCCCCCACCACATACAAGAAGAAGCATTTCCACCAAATCCTCTCTTTCCCCGTCACCTACATAGGGCAGCATACCAACGCAAACATCAACCGCAACAGCCTCCTCCTTAGCGCCCCAAGGTTTAAGACCTGAAAGCCCTTGGTGCTCGACTAAAATTGACTCCATCAAAGAGCGTATTCTCATATTTCCATCATCCAACCTCACAGCCATCTGCTTGAACAATTCAGGAGCCGGATTATTCCGAATTGCCTGAATCGCAGCTTTCAGATGTTTAAGATCTGGATCATCAGACCGTTCATCAATCGCAATCAAATGGCGCAAGGGCTCGGGGAAGCTCAGTATCGCACTTTCCTTTTCACGTTTTTCCACATCCTTCATTGAGTGAATATAACGCTCCAACGCTAGCACCTCTTGTTGATGTTCATCGGCCCCACCCTTTGCATCTTCCAGCTTAGGATCTGGGTGCAAGACCAGACGCCGATCAATCTTTTGAACAGCCTTTAAGGTCTCAAGAATTTGCACTCTCGAGCTTCCGATGACATTGGATTTTGCCGCCGTCCCAAAATCACCACTGCATACCAACCACGACATCTCAGGATTCGTTGCCGCTTTCTGCTTCTCAGCCCACTTCAGCAATACCCGCTTCTCAGGCAGCCTCCCCGAGGAACCAAATAATTCAACAATTTCAGAAGCCTCAGGTGTAAAATACGGTTGACTCAATGACAAAAACTCCCGGTATGGCGCCAAATGCTCACAGCTTGGATTGGTCACTTCCAACCATCGGGATTGATTCGAAAAAATCGATTTTAAAAAATAATAGCTTCGCCCTGGATCTCCGTCACCATACTCAGGGCGACTCTTACTAAAGTCATAGCCCTTGGCATTCCTCAAGATACGCCCCTGACCATCTCTCAGACGCAATACCGCACATGGGTAATAAAGACCTCCCAACTCGTCGCCAGCCTGATTTTCAGCCGATTTCGGTGCGTAATGGTGTAGATAATTTAACGCCTTATACACCCGATCCCCCCTCTCTAACGTAAGCCCCTGATACTCGGACAAATGAACGGCCCATGCTCCGTCACGGTAATCACCACGAAGTTTAAACATGCGAACACCCGACTTTTTTCGGTCAACAATCCACAGCTCTTTCTCCCGCCCCATATAATCGCCATTGCTATAGCTAAGATACAAACGCCAGGTCTCTGGCATCCATACGGGAAGTATCTGCGTGGATGATTCCTGATCTCGCCCCAAAAATTCCCAAGCCATTTGGAAAGCTGCGCGATCAACCTTCGCCCCACTCTTTTTCTGTTTGGCTAACTGCTGACCAGTGGACTTCCACCAGCGCTCCCAACGACGCTTACAGTGAAGCATATATGCTCGATGTTCCTTTTCATTCAAACATAACGACGACTGAGGGTATCCTAGTTTGATACACGTCAACTGATGTAACCGCTCAAAAATACGCTCGTTTCTGATCTCGGAAAGCGAGTCGATTAACTCGGGCAACTCATCCCATGATGCAAAATGACCATACGCCTCACTCTCCGTCCGATCAGCGTAGACGACGGTAGAAGCAAAGCAGATAAAAAGCAAAGACCACCTTCTCATCTTCGTCCTATACCTACACAGAAACATCCTCATCAATCCGAAGCATAACCACTTGGCCAAATGAATCAACCCCTACAAACCAATGACATCTACGATCGAGTCAAGGGCACCTCAATCATGAGTCGGTTCAAACCGACTTCGAAAACCAATCCTCTCGTGCCCTTTCGGAAAATTGGGGAACCGACAAAATTCCTGGTATCCCAATCGGGAGTAGAACCCTGCCGCTTGCCAACTCTGGGTCCAGAGCCAAATACCCTGCAAGCCCTGCAATCTGGCACATTCCTCTGCCGCGCACATCAACCGTCTTCCCAAACCAGAACCACGCAACTCCGAACTCACCCAAAGCTCATCAACATACATCCAATCCCAACAGACATCAACCGAAAGAGCTGCCACCAACACCCCCTGGTCATCCCGGACCAACCACTTCTGTGATTTTTTTGCATACTCTGGAGCTGCATGCTCCGAGTTGTGATCTCGAAAACCTTCAGCCACCACCGCTTGCTCAATCTCCGTAAAACCTCCATCGTGTGGGCTAATAACGACCATAGGCACGCAGATTAGATCTTCCTGCAAAAAAGAACCAGATAAAACATCCGCACCAAAAAAACGGGCGCTCATCGCATCATCAAATGCGTGTCTCCCCAATACTCCGCATTCTCTATGCATTCTCTCCTTTCCTCTCTAGCCCGCAGCTTAAATAGCTTAACATTCATCACCTCCGGAGACTTAGCTCCAAGCAGCGAATAAAAGAAACCGCACGTATGCAAACTCATTGAACGTTCTATTTTTCGTTAGAGCCATTACTTCCTGCGGCACAGAACAAGAGCATCAGTCTGAACATCTCGCGTATTGATCAAATCGAGATCCTTACCGTTGGCCAGGTTTGAAGCTGGACAAAAAAATGGCTCGACCTTGAACTTAGCAGACGAAAAACTGAATCAGTGATTGCCGAGCTCCTAAAACAAACACCACGCATTCTCGCCGAATGTGCCGTAGCCGAGCGCCTGCGCCGCCTACCAGACGTCGAACTCCACCCGACGCTCTTCAATACTCCGCTGATCTACGGTCCAGAGAACGCACGCGATGCCATGACGGCAATCTATCGGGAATACCTCGAGGTGGCAAGAAACGCAAACCTACCCCTCATCCTGACGGCGCCGACCTGGCGACTCGACGCGTCAAGGGTCGCCCAAGCCCAAGTTCCCCGAACCATCAATCGCGATGCGGTCACCTACATTGAAAACATCCGATCCTCAGCGCCACCAACGCAAACTCCGGTAATCATCGGAGCTCTGGTCGGGCCACAAAACGATTGCTACCAACCCAGCCAGTCACCCGATGCTGCGGCTGCGGAGCGATTTCATACGCCTCAAATTCAAGAACTTGCATCGACCAGAATCGATCTACTGCTTGCCCAGACCCTGCCATCCACCACAGAGGCACTGGGCATGGCAAGGGCTCTGTCAGAGAGCGGCAAGGATTACCTCCTCAGTTTTTGTATTGGAGCCGACGGCAACGTGCTCGATGGCACGCCTCTACCGGTGGCCATGGCTTCCATCGATCAATCACTCAAATCGCCCCCAGTGGGCTATTTCGTCAACTGCACGCACCCTCGCTTCTTGTTGGATGCCTACCAGCCCGGCGAGCTTGACCGTCTGATCGGTATTCAGGCCAACGGATCCTCCAAAGACGTCACACAGCTCGACCATTCCAGCCAAACCCAAGCAGACCCGGTCAGCGACTGGGCCCAAGCCATGCTTGATCTTCACCGACTCCATCAAGTGCAGATCCTAGGAGGTTGCTGCGGCACCACAAGCGAGCACCTGATCTCACTAGCCCAATAAGAAGATTGATAACGAGAGCGTCATCACCAATGCGCCCAAAACAAAGAAGAGGCCGTCTGGCGGAGAGGGAAGGAATCGAACCAACCACAGATCATAACAACCCGTCAACGGTTTTGAAAACCGCGGCGACCACCAGGCACACTACACTCTCCTGAAACACTTGCCCGAAGGCAAAAACAAACTAACGATCGATCTCGGGCTGTCAACCACAATCCCAGCCATCACGATAGACCACAGGTAGCCCCGTCGCCCGCTCCGAGCGCGTGGCAAATTTCCTGGATTTGCGCCTCTTCCGTGGTTGCATGCTGAGTCGGCAGCCGTTACAACTTCCTCCGACATGGCAGGAGCGAAAGGAAGCAAATCAACAAAAGAGAAAAAACTCACCCCCATGATGGCGCAGTATCAGACGATGCGCCGCTCCCTCCCCGAGGACATCCTGCTTTTTTATCGTCTGGGCGATTTTTACGAGATGTTTTTTGAGGACGCCAAAACGGCCTCCACTCTGCTTAACGTCGCGCTGACCAAACGCAACGGCATCCCGATGTGTGGGGTCCCCCACCACGCGGCTCAAGGGTATATTGCCAAACTCATCCAGCAAGGAAAGCGAGTAGCCATCGCCGAACAGACCTCGGACCCGCAACCAGGGAAAATAGTCGAACGCGAAATCGCACAGATTATTTCTGCCGGCACGGTCAGTGACATGACCCTGCTCGACGACACCCGCCACAACTACGTCGCCGCCGTTTACCAAGTGGGTAAGGCGATCGGGTTGGCCTGCGCCGACCACTCGACCGGTGAGTTTACCGTTGCCGAATTCGACCACAAAGACGCCCTGCAAGATGAAATCCAACGTCTGGCACCACGCGAATTGATCATTGCCGACGACCAAATCAACCAGTTTGGGCACCTTCGCTCCTGCCTTCCCTACGACGGCTACGCCTTTCTCACCGACCAGTCACGCCATGCCCTCTGCGATCATTTCAAGGTCCAGTCTCTGCGGGGCTTTGGCTGTGACGACATGCCGGCCGCCATCTCTGCCGCTGGAGCCATCCTGCATTATCTGGCATTCCAACTCCGCCGCTCCTGCGACCACCTTCGCCAGATCTCGGTTCGCAGCGAGAGCAACCACGTTCTGATCGATGCCTCATCGCAACGGAATCTGGATTTGGTTGATTCTCCAACCGGACGCCAGCACTCGCTGCTGGGTGCGCTCGACCGCACCGCCACCCCGATGGGGGCGCGCAAACTACGCGACTGGATTCTGCATCCACTGCGTGACATCACCACCCTGAACGCCCGTCAGGATGTCATCAGTTCCTTTCTCAACGAACCCTTCCTACTCGGTCAATGCCGGGAAAGCCTGAAAGGCATCCGTGACATCGAACGTACAACATCGCGCCTCTCCCAAAACTCGGGCAATGCCCGCGACCTGCAATCACTCTGCGTCTCGCTCCAAAAAATCCCGGATCTCAAAAGCCACCTGGAAGCGCTCAATCAAGAATCACAAACCCCGAATCTCCAATCACAAATCCTCGAGAACCTGCACGAGTTCAAAGAGCTTGTGCAGGTTCTCGAGAGTGCGCTCACGGACGAACCTCCAGCTGGAACCAAAGACGGAGGGATTATCCGGGATGGTTTTCTCGCTGAACTCGACGAACTGCGCTCGGCCTCCGGCGATGGCAAACAATGGCTCGCGCAAATGCAGGAAACCGAGCGAAAGCGCACCGGCATCGACACCCTGAAAATCAAATTCAATAACGTCTTTGGCTATTTCCTCGAGGTCACCAAAGCCAAAGCCCACCTCGTGCCCGACGACTACCAGAGGAAACAAACGATGACCAATGCCGAGCGCTACATCACGCCGGAACTCAAGGAGATGGAAAATAAAATCCTGGGGGCCGACGAACGGGCAAAACAAATCGAATACGAAGAGTTTGTCAAACTGCGTCAGGCCGTGGCAGAAGAAATCGACCGACTCCAACAATGCTCTGACGCTCTGGCCACGCTTGATGTGCTGCTTGGGCTAACCGAACTTGCCCAGCTGCACCAGCACTCCCGCCCGTTCCTCGACGAGTCACGTGATCTGATCATCAGCAACGGCCGCCACCCTGTGCTCGAACAAACGCTGGTCGATGAGAAATTTGTCCCTAACGACAGCATCATGGAAGAGGACACCTCCCGGGTGATTCTCCTCACCGGCCCCAACATGGCCGGTAAATCCACCTATATTCGTCAGGTTGCACTGATCACTCTGATGGCGCAGATCGGAGCCTACGTTCCGGCAGAACAAGCAAGAATCGGGATCGTCGACCGCATTTTCTGTCGAGTCGGTGCCTCTGATGACCTGACCAGTGGACAATCCACTTTCATGGTCGAGATGAATGAGACCGCACTGATCATCAACAACGCAACCGAGCACTCGCTGGTGATTCTGGATGAAATTGGCCGGGGCACCGCGACTTTTGACGGCCTATCCATTGCCTGGTCGGTAGCCGAACATCTACACGATCAGATCAAGGCACGCACCTTGTTTGCCACCCATTATCACGAACTCACCGACCTCGCCCGCAGCCGGGATGCGGTCGAAAACTACAATGTTGCGGTTCGGGAGTGGAATGACGACATCATCTTTCTGCGCAAAATCCTTCCCGGCACGGCAGATAAATCCTATGGTATTCAAGTAGCCAGACTGGCCGGACTACCACCTGCGATCATCGACCGGGCAAAGGACATTCTCAGCCACCTGGAACTGAACTCCACCCGCCCTGAAGCCAAGGGGAAACCGAAAGCGAAAAACACGCGGAGTAAATCCAAAACCATGCCCGATGCCCATTCCCCTCAAATGAATCTTTTTGACTAATTGGGTTCGGGTGAACCATCCGCAGACAGTAACTCCATCCATCCAAACAAAACACTAAAAACCCTTCCCGTGGCCATATGCAAAGACTAGGTTGAACATACAGCTCTCAACCACCATCATAAGAGAAGGCAACAAAGATCTTTTCCGCAGAATCCTAAAAGATTTCATCGAGGAATTTCAGTTCGAGCTGCCAGAAATCCTCCATTCCTGATTCAACATGTTCATCCTCTACACCACCGAAGACGGCAATAGCCAAATTCAGCTCCGAGCGGAGAATGAGACGGTGTGGCTGAGTCAGCTCGAAATGGCGGAGCTTTTCAATGCCACCAAACAAAACATTTCCCTCCACCTGAAGAACATCTACGCTGATGAAGAATTAAGCCAAGAGGCAACTGTCAAGGATTCCTTGACAGTTCAAACTGAAGGAAGCCGCAAGGTTCAACGCTCCCTCACCCTCTACAACCTCGATGCCATCCTCGCGGTCGGCTATCGGGTCAGGTCCCCACGAGGCGTGCAGTTCCGTCGCTGGGTATCCACGGTGCTTAAGGACTACCTGCTGAAGGGCTTTGTCATGGATGATGAACGGCTCAAAAATCCAGATGGTCGCCCGGATCATTTCGATGAAATGCTCGAGCGCATCCGCGACATTCGGGCTTCAGAAAAACGCTTCTACCAAAAAGTCCGCGATCTCTTTGCTCTCAGCAGCGACTACGACAAAACCGACCTCAGTACTCAACAGTTTTTTGCCACCGTGCAGAACATTCTCATTTTTGCTGTTGCTCAGAAAACAGCAGCTGAACTTATCACTGAACGTGCGGACCCAAAAGACGAACACTTTGGCCTGCTCACATGGAAAGGAGCCAAAGTGCGCAAACAGGACGTCATCGTCGCCAAGAACTACCTCAGAGAAGACGAAATCGACACTCTCAACCGCCTTGTCGTCATCTTCCTGGAAACGGCAGAGCTGCGGGCTAAAAGCCGCCAAGAAACCAAGATGAGCTACTGGCAAAATAATGTTGCCCAAATCATCACCAGCAATGGCTTTGCACTTCTCGAAAATGCTGGCTCTGTAAGCCATCAGCAAATGCTGGAGCAAACCTCACAACAGTATCTCTCTTTCGACCAACAGCGAAAGCACCGGGAAGCCATCGAATCGGATCAGGCTGATGAACATGAGCTCAAGGCTCTCGTAGATAAAATCAAACGACGAAAGTAGAAATTTTCAACATGGATCCAGGACTTCTGTATAAATTCAACTTATGGAGTCACACCAGCATAGACGGTGGGTTCCCTGCTGGATAACTCAAGAGCATAACAAACCCCTCAAAAAGCCGGGTCTGGATCTCCTGCCCAGCATTGAAACAAAAAAGAAAAAAATGAACGCACCTATTGGCATCCTTGACTCAGGCCTAGGCGGGCTCTCTGTCCTCAATGAAATCAGGACGCTGATGCCCGGTGAAGACGTCATCTATTTTGGCGACAGTGCCTGGTGCCCTTACGGTCCACGCCACCCGGAAGAAATCCAGAGACGGGTCATCGCCATCACCGATGTCCTGATCGAGCAAAACTGTAAGCTCGTGGTCATCGCCTGCAACTCAGCGACCATTTCTGCGGTCGAAGCGCTGCGAGCCACCTACCCCATCCCCTTTGTTGGTATGGAGCCTGCGGTCAAACCCGCCGCAACCCTTACGCGCAGCGGCACCGTCGGAGTGCTTGCGACCGAAGCATCGCTGGCAGGAGAAAAATTCCACCGACTTGTCCACGACCACGCGGATGGCGTGAGGGTCATCACCCGCCCCTGCCCGAATTTCGTTCAACTCGTAGAACAAGGTGAGCTGAGTGGCCCGAGAGCCAAGGCCATTGTCGAAGAAGAAACCATTCCTTTGCTGGAGTCCGGCGCAGACGTGCTCGTGTTAGGCTGCACCCATTACCCTTTCCTCAAACCCTTGATTGAAGAAGTGGCCGGTCCCAACATCCACATTCTGGACACCGGATCCGCGGTGGCGCATCGTGTGCTGCAGTTGCTCCACAACCGCAGCCGTCCAGACGAAGGAAACACCCGCTATGAACTCCTAACAACAGGAAGCGAATCAACACTACGCTCACTCGTCCCCACCCTCTGCCCCGGACTCGAACCCGAACGCATTGCTCATTATGATCTCTCACAATGAGACCTATCTCCCCCTGTTACAGTGGCAAACCATTGCCAAACAGCACCGTGAGCGAGCTCTCCGCTGGACGGAACCATGCCGACAGCGGAAATCGCGTCGTATCAAACATCCGATTCTGGACTTTCTGTTTGTCTATTATCCGTTTTCCCCTGGGCGACTCGAGCAATGGCACCCTGGTCTTCACGTCAATTTAGAGCCCAGCTCAACGCTACCGCAGACATTACGGGGAAAACATTACCAAATAAACGAACAAGGGGTTTCACTCAACCCTACGAGTTTAAACGACAAGGAACAGACCAGGCTCAAGCGCATCCATAACCTGCTCACCCTCACTCAGCAACGCAAAGCCAATTACTCGTGCTTCGGTATGCACGAGTGGGCGATGGTTTACCGAGGCAGCGACATCCGGCATCGGGAATCGGTCCCCCTCAGGCTCAGCCAAAAGGAAATCGACCACATCGTCGAATCCAGGCCCTTGTGCTGCAGCCACTTCGATGCCGTGCGTTTTTTTGCACCGGAAGCCCTGCCGCTAAACAAGCTCAAGCCCACACTTGAAGACCGTGAGCAATTTGAACAACCAGCGTGCCTACACAGCAATATGGACCTCTACAAATGGGCATCCAAATGCATGCCCTGGCTGGGCAGCGAGCTCCTGTGGAATTGTTTTCAATTGGCTCTCAACGCGCGGGAACTCGATATGCGAGCCAGCGCCTACGACCTCGACGAATATGGATATACTCCCGTCCCGGTCGAAACCCCGGACGGCCGGCTGGAATACGAGCGACAACAACGCAAAATTGCAGCCGATGCCCAACCGCTGCGCCAGCAAATCATCGATACTCTAGCAACGGTCTTGAGCCTCGCTAACAATCAAGTCCCGCCCTCTCGCGACAAGGCAAACAATCCAGCCCCAGATCTAACCAGATTCATTCACCCATGAGCCACCACGAAGCATCCAACACCTCGGGCAAGCCAAAGGGCGGAGCCGTCAGCAAACGGGGTCGCAAGGTCACTCTGACCGGACTGTTGATCAATCTCCTGTTAGGATTCTTAAAGATATCGATTGGCTGGGTATTCGGAGCCAAGGCTCTAGTGGCCGATGGCATGCACAGCTTCCTTGATTTATTTTCCGACGCTGCGGTTTTGGCCGCCATCCACTGGTCGTCACGCCCGGAGGATGAAACCCACCACTACGGTCACCACAAGTTTTCCAGCCTGGCCCAGTTTTTTATTGGCTGGCTGATTCTCTTTTTGGCCGTGGCTTTGGTGATTGCCGCCTTTTTCCACGACTCTCACCTTCTCCCAGCATCGAACTTGAGCGGCGTCACGGTGGTGGTGGCCTTGATTTCACTGGTAGTCAAAGAAGGTCTGTTTTGGTGGACCCGCAACGTTGCCCGGCAAACCCATTCCGATTTATTGATGGCCAATGCCTGGCATCATCGAACCGATAGCGTCAGCTCCTTTGCGGTCGCCTTGACACTCTGCGCTGTCTGGATCGGTGGGGCCGAGTGGCGCATTCTGGATGACATCGTATCCGCCGTGCTGGGATCCTACCTCGCCGTCGAAGCCGGAAAAATCATCTGGAAAAGTTCCGCGGACCTACTGGATGCAGCGCCCCGTAAGGAAATCATTGACGACCTCAGAGAACACATCCTCACGATTCCCGGAGCCATTGCCTATCACGACTTCCGGGTGCGCAAGACCGGAGACTACTACGAGGTGAATCTCCACCTGCAAATCAAACCGGAGCTTACAGTTCTGCAAGGACACGAAATCGCTTCCGAAGTCAAAAATTCGCTGCAAGCCGCCCACCCCGAGGTGTTCAGCGTGCTGGTCCACATCGAGCCAGCCACCGGCCGCCATCTCGTGGAGCGCGGAATTTCAGGAGGAGATGACCACACCTCATCCCGATGAACATTCTGCTTCAGATTTCAGAGCGCTGCGACACTCTAATTGAGCGCCATAGGCATCCTCTGAACACTTGAAGCTTCAAACTCCATTAATCCACAAGCGCGGATTGATGGTTAAAAGTGCATCCGGCCGATATCGCTGCGGTTCTGAGCACCATCAAACTTCACCTTGGTAAGTTCGGCATAGGCTGCGTCCACGGCGCCCAAGCGGTCTTCAGCACCAGCAACCACGGCAAGCACCCTGCCGCCATTGGTTTCCCACTGCCCCTCGGCATTTCGCTTGGTTCCAGCATGATACACTCTGGCCCCATCAACCTTCTCGAGACCCGAGATCACATCCCCGCTACGTGAGCTGGCAGGATATCCGGCACTGGCAAGAATCAGGCACACGCTCCAGCCTTCATCAAAGCTGAGCAGCTCGGACTTCATCTCCCCCTTGGCTGCAGACAGACAGAAACTGGCAATGTCCCCCTGAACCAATGGCATCACAGCCTGGCACTCGGGGTCACCAAATCGGCAGTTGTATTCAATGATTTTCGGGCCGTCCGGAGTCAGCATCAGGCCAAAATACAAGTAACCACGGTATGGCAAGTCATCCTTGACCAAACCTTGAATGGTGGGCTTCACAATGGATGTTTCAATTTCTGCCAGCATGTCGGCATCAATCAGCTGACGACTGGCAACCGCTCCCATACCACCGGTATTGGCCCCCTCGTCGTTATCCCCGATGCGCTTGTAATCGCGGGCCGGAGTAAAAATCAAATACTCGTCATCACAAACCGCGGCAAAAATGGAAACCTCCGGCCCGGTCAGGCATTCTTCGACCAACAGACGTCCATCCCCGAACTTACGTTCAACGAGCACTTCCTGAAGAAATTCTTCCGCGCTGGCCTCATCGGGGCAAACCGCCACGCCTTTGCCGGCAGCCAAGCCATCGAATTTCAGCACCGTTGGATACTGCCCATTGATGGCAGCACGGGCTTCATCGATGTCCGCACAGCCGCTAGCGGCTCCCGTCGGGATGCCGTGACGCAGCATAAACTCCTTGGCAAACTCCTTGCTCGCTTCAAGCTGAGCCGATTGTTTATGTGGCCCCCAGCAGGGAATGCCTGCCTGCTCACAAAGGTTGGCCAACCCTTCGCCTTTCACCAAATAGCTTTCCTCACCCGCTACACACAATTCGATCTCGTGATCTTTCATCCACACAATCAGCTCATCCAAACCGTCCACTTGCACACTGCTGGCCAGTGACTCAATCGCATCGCTGCCGGGAAAACAGAACAACTCGGTATCGACCGGTGATTCGTCCAATGCGGTAATCAATGCGTGCTCACGCCCTCCTTTGCCTACAACGAGAATTTTCATCGCGGGAAATGAAGCGAACACAGCCCTGATGCGCAAGTGTTTTCCATAGGAGATACTCAAGCCGAAGCCTATGAAGGCGATGGGCTGGGATTCATTGACTACTCATATCGAACGAAGCACACACAAAGAAAAAAATTTGCATTGACGTGCAGGGAGTTCAATGGTGGTCTGATATCGTTCATCCTTACCCGAATATTATGATCTTTTCACGCACTCCTTGCTGTATGGTGATGGCATCGGCATTTCTTGCTTCAATACCATCACATGCCGCCAACCTGATTACGAATGGTGACTTTTCCGGTGGAACGTCGGGAACCTATGCCCCCGGCTCCGCTACAGGAGGGGCCAATAACGTCCCTACCGGCTGGGTCGGGTATGCCACAGGCAACGACTCTCTGTTTGTCAATGGATCCCAAAGGGTCAACTTCAACGGTGGAGACAAACCATCGGGCAGTTACATCGAGCAAAGTGTAAGCACTCAAACCAACCGCTGGTATGCGCTAGCCTGGCAACAGCAAAGCCATTCCGGGACCGACAATGGAGGTGTATTGATGACAAGCACACTGACCAGTGGAGCTGCCAGTACAACAAGCAGCTTGCGGGGGATGCTGGACGGAGCTTCCCTCATCCATACGATGTCGACATCAACGACGGTTCGCCTGTCGGATATCGGAGCGAGCACCGTATCGCTCGACACCCAACTGGACAATGTTGTTCTGGATTTGGCCAATGGCCAATACAACGTAGCTCATCTGGCCACGCTGAGTTCTGATTCCCAGTATGGTCTTGGAACATGGGGCAACGAAGAAAATGCCGTGGATGGTCGCATTGGAGCGACGAATTCAAGCAACACCATTTTTCACAGTAATAACAACTCAGGAGGTTGGTATGAAATGGATTTCACGTTAAACGCCATGGGGGCTTACATTGATCGTATCGAGATCGAAGCAAGGCCAGGGTTCAACTCCCGCATGGGAGACTCCATTCAAATTTATTCCACATCCGACGCCCTCTTGGAAACCATCGTTATTGATGATTCATCAGGAAGCTTCGGTGTTGATGGGACATGGAGTGATGTTGGCAGAATTCGTATCGCCAATGACGGAGATTTCATCAACTTAGCAGAAGTCAGGACCTTCAGCAGTTTTGTCGATGGCGTCATGGTTCCAGAACCCTCCTCGCTCACTCTTTTGGGACTCGGAAGTCTCGCTCTGGTTCTACGCCGCAGGAAATAAACTCACGGATCATTCCGGAGAAATCCAAAGAGCTTCTCAGCCCGCCGGCTGACGAAGCTTTTTTGTGGAGTGCTGAAAAGACTCTCGGCGATTAACTCCTTGAGACTTTTGCATTTGCAAGAGAGCTTGAAATTGAGTAAACGGCCTGACCCATGAGCGATCTACACCTACGGCTCCGAGGGGCATTCCGCCTGCTCTTGATCCTTGTCTTTGCCTGCTTCTCGTTGCCCCTGTCCGCGCAACAGCAGCAAGACCCGAGGACCTTGGACCCGTCCGATATTTTTTTCCAGGCATGGCTCACCATCCGGGATGCCGAAAAACTCGAAAAAGAGGGCAACTTCAACGATGCCCGCCTGAAATACCAACAGGCGGCCAAGTACTACCAAGTGCTCACCCGCTACCATAAAAATTGGAAACCTCACCTAGTCGAGGCCAGGGTCACATCCACTCAGGAAGCCATCCGACTGGTGGAGCCCAAGGCCGTGGACCAAATTGCCAAACGCAATGCCAAAGCCCAGGACCTCGTCGAGGGAGGCCCCGCAGCAACCCCCAACCCGAATGCCCCCACGGGATCAGGGCATCGAAAAGCCACCCCGACAGCGAGCCCCCGCACCCCCAGCATTAGATCAAACCCAAAGGTGGCGGCAGGCTCATCAGCGCCAACACAACCACGGCCGACGCCAACCAAACCGACATCCAAGGCAACAGCCTACTCCGAAGCCATCCAGCGTGGACAACAACGGCAACTCGAGAAGTTACAACGCGACAACGCCCGGCTTCAGGAACAGCTGAAACAAGCCCAGGCCCAGGCAAAAAATGCTCAATCCGATGAGCAAAAACGTCTGATTAACAAAATTGCAACCAAAGACCGTGAGATAGCCACCATCCGCAACCTGCTCGCCCGGGCTCCACTGCAGGCAGATCTCGACCGATTGGAAAAAGAAAACCGGACGCGGAAAGCAGAGCTCGAAATCACCGCTCTCTCGCTCAAAGGCACCCGTGAGCGTATGGCCAAGGAACAGGCAAAAGCGAAAAAATCCGAAGAGGAAGCCGCTCTCGCGAAACGCCGGGCCGAAGAAATCCAAAAACAAATGAGTCTGCAGGGCAGAGTCAACAACGAGGTGATCCGCAAACTCCGCCAAGAACTCAAATCCGTCACCCAAATTCTGGAAAACACCCGGGTCGAACTGGGAAAGGCCAATGCGAAAATCGCCAACATGCAACGCAGCATGGATCAATCCAAGGCGACCATCGCCGAACTCACTAAAGAGCGGGACGCCCTGCGAACCGAACGCGACGCCCTAGCCGAAGTGCTCAAACAAAACAACTCGGACGGCGTGCGCAAATTGATCTCTGAAAACATGCGCCTCGGCAAAGAACTCAAGGAAAGCAACGACCGACTTGAATACCTGACAAAGAAAAACAACGTCACCCAGGATGAACTGCTCGAGGCCAAACGCGATCTGGCCGTGGCAAAAACCAGAATCATGCGCTACCAGCAGGAACGCGTGCAACACGGGCATCGGATCCAATCGCTCGAAAGCCAGCTTCGGGATGCTGAAGCCGAACTCGCAGCAGCCCGGAGCAATCCGGAAAAGGCAGCCAGTCAGGAGGAAGTTGAGATCCTCAAGGAAACCGTCAAACGTCTGATTGCCGCACAGGAACGCCGCAAGGCAGCGGAAAAACTCCTCTGGGAAGCTTACCAGGACTCCAAAAAAATCATCCCCGGCATTGTCGAAGCCTATGAGGACATCAGAAAAACCAAGGTAGAGCTCACCGATGAGGAAAAAGGGCTGATGATCAAACAGATCCCGGATGGGGAATTCACCGTTCCTCAACGCGTGACTCCTGAACACGCGATGGCCAGCGCCAATGCCATGGAAAAAGACATCAACCTCCATCACAACCTAGCCGAGCGACTCTACGTCAAAGGTCGCTACGAAGCAGCCCGTGAAATCCTGACGGAAACCGACGAGCGCTATCCGGGGCATTTTGCCACCCTCTGCAAACGTGGCGTGGTTGAACTTAAAACCAAGCACTACATCGAAGCTCTGGATGTATTCAACGAAGCTCTGACCATGCAAGAGAACAGCAGCTACGCCCACTACATGCTCGGACTTTCCAACTTTCACATCCAGGATTTTGACACGTCAAGAAATGCATTCGAGCAATCCATTGAACTCAAACCCGGCAATGCCAACGCCCATCTCTACCTCGGCATCCTCGCCGGAATCGGAAGACGCTACGAGCAGTCAGAGAATCACCTGCAAGAGGCCATCAAGCTTAACCCGACATCGGCAGAAGCCTATTACAACCTCTCGTTTCTCTACTTGAACCAAGGAAAGAAAAAAGATGCTTTGGACGCATACCGCAAGGCCTTGAACCACGGCTCCCAACCTGACCCTGAGCACGAACGCAAACTGGGAATCTGAGCCCGCGCTTCCTGAATTCCCCTTTCCCCCCTTAGCGCTGGGATTTGCCGCTGATTATGCTCTGGACCTTCGATCTTGTTTTTTGATTTTTTCAGCTTCAAGCCTAGCTTGGGGCCCCGACCGCCATCCACCATCATGTTTTTATCGATTCGATTTTACCTTCTCGCCCTCCTTCTTTTTCCCACCTTGTGTCTGGGGGCCCAACCCATCCGTATGGCATCCTACCCGGCTCTCTCGCCGGATGGGACTTCGCTCGTTTTTTCCTGGCGCGGAGACATTTGGAAATCTTCCCACAATGGAGGCGAAGCCCAGCGCCTGACCACCCACCCGGCGAGAGATTTTGCACCTCGCTTCACGCCGGACGGTAAGTCGATCTGTTTTGGCAGCACCCGGGCTGGCAGCTATCAAGTTTTTATGATGCCTGCCAAGGGGGGCACCGCCCGTCAAATCACCCACCACTCCGAAGGATCATTTTTACAGGACATAGCCCCGGACGGAAAATCTGTGCTCGTCAACGGCCTTCGCGATGTTCCGGGGCGCAAACCTTATCGCTTTTTCCAAATCAACCTGGAAGAACGCAAACCCGAACAATTGGTCTTCCATGCCGATGGCGAAAACGGCCGCTATGCACCCGGTGGCAAGTCGATTATTTTCACCCGTGAAGGGACCCAAACCTACCGGAAAGGTTACCGAGGCACTCAAGCCAGTCAGGTCTGGATCTGGAATCCAAAAGCGAAACAACCCTTCCGACAAGCGCTCAAACACGCGCAAGGGTGCCGGACCCCCCTCTTCCACCCCGACGGAAAAGGTTTTTTCTACACCCGTGGTGGTGACAACGGTTTCAACTTGCACTTTCACGATCTGAGCAAGGGGCAGGATCTGGCGATCACCCACTTTGAAGATGACAGCGTCATGCAACCTTCAATCGCCAACGATGGATCAGCCATCGTGTTTCGCCACCTCTTTGACCTCTACCACCTGACGCTTGGCTCTGATCCATCCACTCCGGGAGAACTCAAGAAACTCGATATCTGGCACGAGGAAGATCTCGACCTCAAAGACCATCAAGACCGGGTGATCAAAAACACCCGGGATATCAGTTTTTCTCCCAGTGGCCTGGAAACCACCTTCACCGCCGAGGGCGACATCTGGGCCATGGACACCATTCTGCGTAAACCTAAACGACTCACCGACACCCCGGGCTATGAGCGGGACCTCTGGTTTTCTCACGACGGAACCTCCATCTACTACCTCTACGACGACGGCCTGCAAACCGAAATCCGCCAACTCAAAAAATCCAACCCCCGCCAGTATTGGTGGGAAGCGGAAGCCTGCACCCACGAGGTGATCGTCCCCGCTGAACACAAACCGACGAGTATCACCCCGGACCCGAAAGGCAATCAAATCGCCTACACGACATACCCCGGAACCCTCTGGCTCAGCCAACCCGACGGAACCCAACCCGTCCGCTTGCTCGAATCGTGGGATCAACCGATGGTCCAATGGTCGCCAGATGGGAAATGGCTGACCTACGCCCTACGAGACGATAATTTCAACCCGGACATCTACATTCTGAAAGCCGATGGGCAATCGACACCCGTCAACGTCAGCAGTCACCCCGACATCGATTTCTCACCTGTCTGGTCGCCCAATGGTAGACGACTCGCCTTTGTCGGAAAACATCACGACCGTGAGTTTGATATCTTTTACGTCGAGCTCTATCAAGAAGATGATATCGAGGACAGCGACAGCAAAACGCGGGAAAAAGCCCGCAAAGCCATGCAGAAAGACCCCGCCTACAAAGAAACTCAGGAGGAAGGCACCAAAGAGATCGTCAAAAAAGCAATCAAAACGCTAACCAAACCGGAAAATAAACCTAAACCAACCAAGAAAAGCTATGACCTCAATGATATTTTCGAGCGGGTGCATAGGCTTCCCCTGAAAGGCATCACACCGAGCAAACTCATCTGGAGTCACGACTCCAAACACATCATCTACCAACAACAAAACGGTAAGTCCCTCTACTCGATCGAGGCCAAGGCCAAAGCTCGCCCGGTCAAACTCGGTGACGCCACAGGCACACCGATCAGAGTAGACAGCAAAGGAAAACTCTATTGGTTATCCGATGGAGTGCCTGCCACGTTCTATCAAAAAAAGAACACCAAGTTTAGTTTCAACATCTATACCAGCCGCGATCGGACGGCTTGGAAACGAATGGTCTTTCGCAGCGCATGGAACACCATGCGCGATAAGTTCTACGACCCCAGCATGAACGGCCGCAACTGGCAGCAAATTCGAGAAAAATACGAAGACATGGCAGCGATGGCTCCCAATTCGATGATTATGGACCGCATCGTCAATATGATGTTAGGCGAGCTCAATGCCTCCCACATGGGTTTCCGTAGCATCAGTTGGCCCAAACCATGGAAACTCGAAAAACAATGGAAAGAAGAAACCGTGCACCTCGGTGTGCGCTTTGACCCGCAACATTCCGACAGAGGTTGGAAAATCAAAGAGGTCATCCCCCGCAGTCCAGCCGACCATGACAAGTCGCGACTGGAACCAGGTGACGTCATTCTCAGCATCGGAGGCGAAGTGGTGATGCCGGACTGCCCAATCACCGCCCACCTGAACCTGCGCCCGACCGAACCGGTTCAACTCAAGGTGATCAACGCCAAGGGTGAGTCCCGCTCGGTAAAAATCCAACCGATCAGCTATGCCAAAGCCAGAGAGCTCAGCCAAAAAGCCAGACTCAGCGCAACGGCGAAAAAAGTCCAACAACTCTCCGGTGGAAAACTCGGCTACATCCACGTAGCCCGTATGATGTGGGATGAATTTGAACAATTCCAACAGCACCTCTATCAACAAGGCGTTGGCAAGCAGGGACTGATCATTGACGTTCGTAATAACGGCGGAGGTTTCACCACCGACCACTTACTCACCGCACTCTGCCAGCCGAACCACGCCTTCACCATTCCTCGCAATGGTGGTATTGGCTACCCACAGGATCGAACCGTCTACACCACTTGGAATAAACCGATCATCGTGCTCTGCAATCAGAACAGCTACTCCAATGCCGAGATTTTCGCCCACGCCATCCGCAACCTGAACCGGGGAAAAATCATCGGTGTGGAGACCGCCGGGGGCGTCATCTCAACCGGTAGCGTCAAAGTGCTCGACGCAGGCACCATGCGTCTTCCCTTCCGAGGCTGGTTCAGCAGCTTCAATGGTAAGGACATGGAAATGAATGGGGCGCAACCGCACATCACACTCTGGAACAAGCCCGGAGACATGAGTCGGGGCCTTGATATTCAGCTCGAAAAAGCCGTGCAAATCCTTCTCAAAGAAAGTAAAGACCATCAGACGCTGCCGGCACCCAGCTACCGCAGCGAATGGTAATCCCCCCGTCTTCCATCATCAGATTGAATCAACAACATCCCCCATGCTCAGCACCGACGAAAAAGCCCGATATGCCCGTCATTTTTCCCTTAGCCAAGTAGGCCTCGAAGGTCAGGAAAAACTCAAACAATCATCCGTGCTCTGCATCGGAGCCGGAGGACTCGGATCCCCGTCCACCCTGTATCTGGCCGCCGCCGGAGTCGGACGCATCGGTATCGTCGATCCCGATTGCGTGGAGGTCTCGAATTTGCAACGCCAGATCTTGCACGGTCAATCGACCCTCGGCAAAAGTAAACTCGACAGTGCCATTTCCCGGCTTCGCGATATCAACCCCCACGTCATCGTCGAACCCCACGCCTGCACCTTCACCTCAGAGAACGCCATCGCATTAGCATCATCCTACGACATCATCATTGATGGCACCGATAATTTTCCCACCCGCTACCTCAGCAACGATGTGGCCTACTTCCTGAAAAAGCCCAACATCTACGCCTCGATTTTTCGTTTTGAAGGACAACTGAGTGTCTTTGCCCCCCACCTCGGAGGCCCCTGTTACCGCTGCATGCTCCCAACCCCACCCGATCCGGGAACCGTTCCCAGCTGTGCGGAGGCCGGAGTGTTGGGCGTTCTGCCGGGCATCATTGGTAGCCTGCAAGCCATGGAAGCGATCAAGCTCTTACTCGGCGCCGGCGAACCTCCTCTCGGACGACTCATCCATTACGATGCCCTTCAGACAAAGTTCAGGGAGTTCAACCTGCGGCGCGACCCCGAGTGCCCTCTATGCGGGGACCATCCGACGATCAAAGAACTGATCGACTATGATGACTTCTGCGGCATCCCCAAAACCTCGGCGGCGACTCCGGTCAACGATGACCCCACAGCCATCACGGTAGAAGAACTCCGCGACAAACTCGCCAATCCATCCGGTCTGCTGCTCATCGATGTCCGTGAACCTTGGGAATACGATGTCGCCCACATCGACGGTTTTCATCTTATGCCCCTGACCACCGTTCCGGCTTCCTGCTCTGAACTCGATGAGCAGGCCCGCACCCAAAAAATCATCCTCCTCTGCAAAGGAGGAGTCCGCAGCGCTCGGGCCCAGGAATTCCTCGCCCAGCAAGGCATCACCAATACCATCAATGTCCTGGGTGGCATGGACGCCTGGCTTCGGTCCGGATTTGAAGCCTCTTCCAGATAACCCACTCCCAAACCACCACCTCTGCACCCAACCCTACCATGAGCAACGATTCAAAAGGAAAACTCATCGTCATCGAAGGCATCGACGGCACCGGAAAATCGACCCAGGCAAGGATGCTCGCCGAACAACTCCGAAGCCAAGGGCTCCAGGTCAAACAAAGCTTCGAACCCACCAACGGCCCATGGGGAAGCAAATTGCGGGCCAGCGCCACAAGCGGCAGACTCAGTATCGAGGAAGAGCTCGAACTCTTTCTGAAAGACCGCCGGCAGCACGTCGATGAACTGATCCAACCAACGATCAGCAGCGGTGGCATCGTCATTCTTGACCGCTATTATTTTTCCACCATGGCGTATCAGGGAGCTCGGGGGATTGACCCTCTGGAAATCCGTCAGGCCAATGAATCCTTTGCACCACAACCGGATCTCTTGCTGATTCTGGACCTCCCGGTTGATCTGGCGCTTGAACGTGTCGGAGTGCGTGACGGTCAGGCCAATGAGTTCGAACAACGGGACTCCTTGCAATTCTGCCGGGACCTCTTTCTCAGTTTGCAAGATGAACCCTTCGCCAAACTGGTTGATGCCTCCCGGGACATCGATGAGGTCCACCGCCAAATCATGGAAAACGTCACCGTCTAAACCGGGGGCCTCGTGAGCGACGATCGACCGGTCGTAACAAAGCCGCAAAAGAAAGCCGCACAAGAAAGCCGCAAAGAAACTCTCGTCCCCTGCGGCCTTGAACGTGCAAACGGCCAGAGATCACATCTGACCGCTTTAAAAGCTGAGCATTGGCTTATGCCATTCTCCCAGTTAAATTGGCAGAATGGTTTGAGTTTAAGATGATGAGTCAGTCAGCAAGCTGAATGGCAAGGGGGCACTGAATCTTTTAGATTTTACCGTTGTTGCGCGTCGGTTGCATAGCCCGCTATGCGCCTTCCTTGCGCCTAGTTAAAATCGAAAACCTCCAGTGCCATTCAGCCAATTTAACTGATCAAATGGTATTACTCAGCCTTTTTCTTACCTGAACACTCCTTTTTCTCAGAGCACTCTTTTTTGTCGGCGCAGGCCTTTTTATCGGCACAGCTTTTCTTGCACTTGGAGGCACACTCCTTCTTCACAGCTTTGTCCTTGTGAGCCGCGCATGAGTCACAGGCAAAGGCAGTGGAAGTTCCGAGTGTCGCGGAGACAACGAGGAGTTGGATCATTGTTTTCATATCGTTTCTAGTAGTGGTTGTTGTTTGAGAAACGCCGCCCAGATCATCCGAACGGCGCTTACAAGGGTTAAGAGCAGAGTTCACTAATAATTATTCCGTATTCTTTAATCTTTTTTTTCAAGCTCTGCGAATTTCAGCGCATTGCGCTTGCTTGCGCATCGTCCTTCACTAGTATGCGGGCTTTCCCAGCCACCAAGCACTCATGAACCGCGTTTTTGTCGAAAAACAAGCCGAATTTAATTCTCAAGCCCGTGAACTTCTGCACGATTTACGGGACAACCTCAACCTCAAGTCCCTGGAAGCCGTCCGCGTCGTCCAGCGCTACGATGTCGATGGCTTGAGCGATCAGGAATTCGCCGAAGCCGTCCGTCTGATCCTGTCCGAACCTCAGGTTGAATCCTCGGGCGACTCCCTTGAGTTGGGCGATGATGAAACCTCATTCGCCGTTGAATACCTGCCCGGCCAGTACGACCAGCGCGCCGATTCCGCTGCGCAGTGCGTTCAGATTCTGACTCAAAAATCCAGGCCTCTCGTGGCCTCAGCCCGAGTGATCATCCTCAAGGGTAAGCTGAGCGATCAGGACATCGAAAACGTCAAAGCCTATACCATCAACGCAGTGGACTCGCGGGAAGCATCGATGGAGATTCCGGCCAGCCTTGAACTCAAAACCGACCCTCCGGCGGATGTCGAGACCCTCGCGGATTTCACGGCTGCCACGGAAGATGAACTGCAAAACAAGCGCAGTGAATGGGGACTCGCCATGTCGATTGAAGATCTCATCTTCACTCAATCTTACTTCCGCGACGAAGAAGGCCGCAATCCGACCATCACCGAGATCAAAATGCTCGACACCTATTGGTCTGACCACTGCCGCCACACCACCTTTGCCACCAAAATCAAGTCCGTCGAATTTGAAAACCCGAGTGTCATCTCAGAAACCTACCAAAAGTATCTTTCCACTCGCGACACCGTCTACGGAGACGATACCGACCGGCCAATCAACCTCATGGATATCGCCTTGATTGCCATGAAAGAGCTCCGCAAAACAGGAGAACTGGACAACGTCGAAGTCTCGGAAGAAATCAATGCCGCCTCAATCGTGGTGCCTGTCGATGTCGATGGGACAGATGAAGACTGGCTGATCATGTTCAAAAACGAGACCCATAACCATCCGACCGAAATTGAACCCTTCGGCGGAGCCGCGACCTGCCTCGGAGGTTGCATCAGGGATCCGCTTTCCGGACGTTCCTACGTCTATCAAGCGATGCGTGTTACCGGCGCTGCCGACCCGCGCACCCCCTTCTCAGACACCCTGCCCGGCAAACTTCCCCAACGGAAAATCTGTCGTGAAGCCGCTCATGGCTACTCATCCTACGGAAACCAGATCGGTCTTGCCACCGGTCAGGTCTCCGAGGTGTTCCACCCGAATTACGTGGCCAAGCGCATGGAAATTGGAGCCGTGGTTGCAGCGGCACCAAAGAAAAATGTCTTCCGAGGATCCCCCTCTGCCGGGGATGTGATTCTCCTGATCGGTGGCCGCACCGGGCGCGATGGCGTCGGTGGAGCCACGGGTTCATCCAAGGAACATACTGATACGGCTCTGGATAACTCAGCAGAGGTCCAAAAAGGAAACCCACCCACTGAACGGAAAATCCAACGCCTGTTCCGCAACCCGGAACTCGCCCCTAAAATCAAAGTTTGTAATGACTTCGGAGCCGGCGGCGTTTCTGTCGCCATCGGTGAAATTGCCCCGAGCCTCGAAATCAACCTCGATGCCGTGCCCAAGAAATATGAAGGTCTCGACGGCACGGAGCTCGCTATCTCCGAATCCCAGGAAAGGATGGCCGTATGCGTCGACCCCTCCGAAATCGATTTCTTCAAAGATGCCTGCGATCAAGAAAACTTGGAGTGCACCCACGTTGCTGACGTCACTGACAGTGGCCGGCTCGTGATCAAGTGGAGAGGTAAAAAAATCGTCGATTTCTCCCGTGCCTTCCTCGACACCAATGGAACCACCCAGTCGACCAAGGTGCACGTAGAGGCCCCGGGAACCCGCTCGCCACTCGGCTCACCCGCGAACCAACCAGCCTCCTCCCTCAAAGAAAACTGGTGTAACACCCTAGCCAACCTCAACACGGCATCGCAAAAAGGCCTCGGTGAGATGTTTGATGCATCCATCGGTGCCGGAACCGTCAATAACCCGTTCGGAGGAAAATACCAGCTCACCCCCACCGATGCCATGGTCGCCAAGGTGCCTTTGCTCAAAGGTGAAACGACTACATGCACCCATATGGCTTGGGGCTTCAACCCGAATATTGCCTCCTGGTCCCCCTTCCACGGTGCGCTCTACGCCGTCACTGAATCCGTCTGCCGGGTTGTGGCCTCCGGAGCCAAACTAGGAGATATCCGCCTCACACTTCAGGAGTATTTCGAAAAACTCGGAACCGATGCCACCCGCTGGGGAAAACCATTCTCCGCACTGCTCGGTGCCTACCTCGCCCAGCACGAGCTACGACTCGGTGCCATCGGAGGTAAGGACTCAATGTCCGGAACCTTCAATGACATTGATGTGCCCCCAACGCTGGTATCCTTTGCTGTCGCTCCGGGCAAAACAACGCTCGCGCTCTCACCCGAGTTCAAACAAACGGGATCCCAGATTCACTTCATCCAAATTCCGCGCAACGAACAACACGTTCCGAATTTTGCGAAGCTCAAGCAAATCGCCGATCAACTTCATGCTGAAAACCAGGCTGGCAACATCCTCTCCATCCACTCTCTGGCGGAGGGCGGAATCGCAGCAGGTGTCGCCAAAATGGCCTTCGGCAACAAAATCGGTGCCTCACTCCATACCAAACTCAACCTCTTCCAAGAAAGATACATCTGCTTCCTGGTCGAAACCACCGGTGAACTGAATATCCCGTCCGAAAAAATCGGAGAAACCATCGCCGAAGCGAAAATCCACGCCCAAGGAGAATGCCTCCCCTTGGACGAGCTACTAACAGCTTGGACAAAACCGCTCGAATCTACCTACCCGACTCAAGTCACAGCCGCGCATCAAGAGCTCGACACCTTTTCCTTCAAAGGCAAGGCCAAGAAAAAGGCCCTGAACTTCAAGCTCAAGCGTTCCAAGATTCAGCCACGGGTTATCATCCCGACCTTCCCTGGAACCAACTGTGAGTATGACACCGCCCGGGCATTCACCCAGGCTGGAGCCCAAGCGGAAACCTTCGTCTTCCGCAACCTCACAGCCAACCATGTGGAATCCTCCATCCATGCTCTGGCCGAACACATCAAGCAGTCCCAGATTCTCATGCTGCCAGGAGGGTTTTCCGCCGGTGACGAACCGGACGGCTCCGGCAAGTTCATTGCCACCGTGCTTCGCAACCCGTTGATCACGGACGCCGTGATGGATCTCCTGCAGAATCGCGATGGCTTGATCCTGGGTATTTGCAACGGCTTCCAAGCGCTGGTCAAAACCGGCCTCGTCCCTTACGGAGAAATCAGACAACCAAAAGAAGGTGCGCCAACGCTCACCTTTAACGACATCGGGCGACACGTCTCTTGTTACGCCACCACCCGGATTGCCTCCACCAAATCCCCATGGTTCGCCAACACCCAGGTCGGCGACCTGCACAATGTCCCCTTCTCTCACGGTGAAGGAAAATTCTACGCAAGCGAAGAGGAAATCAAGGAACTCGCAGCCAAAGGACAAATTGCAACCCAGTATACGGACTTGGACGGCAAGCCCTCCATGGACATTGCCTACAACCCGAACGGCTCGCTGTTCGCCATCGAAGGAATCACATCCCCCTGCGGAAGAGTGCTCGGCAAAATGGGTCACACCGAACGACGTGGCGACAACATCGCTCAAAATGTCCCCGGCAATAAACACCAACCGTTGTTCAAAGCCGGCGTGGATTACTTCTCCTAACGCAGGCTAACAAAAAGGAAGAATAATCACTCAGACTCAAGCGGGTCTGAGATGAGTATCATGCTAAGACGCCAAGGAGCTAAGGGACTCGAGACCAACCTCCTTGGCGGCTTGGAGGCATTTCCGAACGTTTAAATCCGGATTCATTCGGAGTATTCCCTTGGAAAAGCGGGTTCATTTTGTCACCCGATCATCGCAATATGCACGTGTTCCCACTTGACTCTTTTGCCGACTTCCCTAAACCGTTGCGTCATGCACACCACATCCTCTCCCGCCAACTGGCAAAGCTTTCAGTCATCCCACACTCGCTACCCAGAACTCGGATTCACCATCGACACATCCCGGATGGATATCCCAAGCGATTTCCCGGACTCTCTTACAAAAGAAATCGACCGTGCGATCAAAGGCATTCAGTCTATTGAAAAGGGAGAAATCATGAACCCGGACGAAGGGCGCATGGTCGGCCACTACTGGCTCCGCAACCCTGAGCTGGCCCCCAATCAAGAACTGAAAACCCAGATCACTCAGCCGATCGCCGACCTCAAGGTTTTTGCCCAGCAAGTGCATACTGGCAAAATCACCAACCCCAAGGGGGGACGATTCGAAAACCTTCTGATCATTGGCATCGGTGGATCGGCCCTCGGCCCCCAGTTCATTTACGAAGCCCTCGGCGCCAACAGCCCACTCAAAACTTTCTTCTTCGATAATACCGACCCCGCCGGTATCGATGCGACCCTCGCCAAAATCATCGGCACTCAGGGAGGACTTAAATCCACCCTCTCACTGGTTGTTTCCAAATCCGGAGGAACCCCGGAAACCCGCAACGGCATGCTCGAAGCCGTGGCCGCCTACGAAGCCACCGGCCTGGACTTCGGACCTCACGCGGTCGCCATCACAGGTGATGGCTCCCAACTCTTCGAATACGCCAAGAACAACGCATTTATCACCACCTTCCCGATGGAAGATTGGGTCGGAGGACGGACTTCGGTTATGTCCACGGTTGGCCTCGTTCCTGCCGCGCTGCAAGGCATCAATACCGACGATCTGCTCGACGGTGCCAAGGCAATGGACGACCGCACCCGCAGTGCCGATATCAAAGAGAATGCAGCCATGCAACTTGCCCTCGCCTGGCATCATGCCGGGAATGGAAAAGGGGAAAAAGATATGGTCGTACTCCCCTACAAGGACTCACTGGTCCTCTTTTCAAAGTATCTTCAACAGTTGGTCATGGAATCACTGGGGAAGGAACTCGATCTCGACGGTCAAGTGGTCAACCAAGGGGTTGCTGTCTATGGGAACAAGGGATCAACCGACCAGCACGCCTACGTGCAACAACTCCGCGACGGGGTAGCCAATTTCTTCGCCACCTTCATTGAAGTTCGCAAAGGCCGCGATGGCGAAAGCGTGGAAGTCGACCCTAACACCACAGCCGCCGACTACCTTCAAGGATTCATGCGAGGCACACGTAGCGCCCTCTATCAATCTGGACGCAAGTCCATCACACTCTCAATCGAGGAAGTCACCCCCCGCACCGTCGGAGCTCTGATCGCCCTTTTCGAACGCGCCGTTTCCATCTACGCCCTGCTCGTCAATATCAACGCCTACCACCAACCAGGTGTCGAGGCCGGCAAAAAAGCAGCAGGCATTTTCCTCGAGTTGCTTCAGCAAGTCAAAGGTGCCTTAACCGAACAGGAGCAAACCGCCGACCAAATCGCAGCAAGCGTACAAGCCGACGCAGAAGACGTCTACCACTGCCTGACCCACTTGGCAGCCAACGACTCCGCCAGCGTCAACTACGGCAACTCCCCTGCGAGCGACAGCTTCAAGGCAAGCTAACGAACCAAATCACAAAAGAACAACGCCCGGATCCTAACGTAGGATCCGGGCGTCTTTTTTTCTACATTTTTCAACTGGCAGTCAGGCTTAAGTGGTAATACCCAGCGATTTCAGATTGAGCAGGAAAAATAAACACCCTCCTAACACGACCACATGGCCGTGTTAGGAAGATCATCCGGCTGACCTTTATTCGGTTCGAATTAATAATGCACAGCCCAGCGCAAACGTTTGCGTTCTCTGGCTTCAAACAGCCTCGACACAAGCTTGCGCATCACGCGGGTCAATGTCGCACCCGCCCGTAAGAACGCATTCTTAACTGGATGATGTTTTCCCACACTTTGCAGATAGACCAACATTTGTTTACGTCCGAACATGGCGGCAAAACTAACAGGTGTCTGCCCGTGCCCCTGGGGGGCTTCCGGATCGGCACCATAATGGACCAATATTCTGGCGCAGTCCATGTGCCCTTTAAAGGCCACGCCGGCCAACGGTGTTTGGCCCCGACCATTGCGCCGATCAACCTCTGCACCGTAATATGCAAGACACTCCACCGTGTCGGGATGATCGTGATACGCGGCCAGCATAATCAGCGTGTTTCCTTTGGCATCCGCCAGGTTTGCGGGCATACCTGCGCGTAACATCGGTTCCAAGGTGGAGGTTTCACCCATACGCGCCGCGTCCAAGGCAATTTGCTGCAATTCGGCATAGCGGGTTTCTTCTTCCGGGGTGGTTTGTTTTTCGTTCATGGTTTTGGTTCGGATTGGGGGTTATTTATGAGAATGTAAATATTAACTCGAGGATGAGCTTAAGGCATCGCGAATCCCCTGCCCGTAGGCAGGATCAGCACGATCAAAATGGGCCAACTGACGTTCAATGATTTCTTGCGGTACACCTTGCATGGCCTCGGCAATGTTATTGAACAGCTGTTGCTGTTGATTCGGGCTCATCAGGCGGAACAAGTTTCCAGGCTGCGTGTAGTCATCATTACCTTCACGGTGGTCCCAGCGATCGGCGTCACCAGAAATCCGCATCGGTGGTTCTGCAAAGGTCTCATCCTGGCTTGGGCCACCCATACGGTTGGGTTCGTAGTATGCATCGCTGGATGAAGGTTCCTGAGCATTCATCGAGCCATCCATATGGTAGGTTTTCACGGGAGACTTCGGCCGGTTGACCGGAAGTTGCTCATACCATGTTCCTACACGGTAGCGATGGGCATCCGGGTAAGAGAAAATACGGGCTTGCAACATCTTGTCCGGTGAAAATGAAATCCCTGGGACAATATTTGACGGTGAAAAGGCAGACTGTTCGATTTCTTGGAAGTAGTTTTCCGGGTTACGGTTCAATTCCAACACACCGACATCGATTAATGGAAAGTCTGCGTGCGGCCACACCTTGGTGAGATCAAAAGGATTAAAGTCACAGGCTTCAGCTTCCTCTTCGGTCATCACCTGGATTTTGAAATCCCATTGCGGGAAGTCTCCCTTTTCAATCGATTCGTAGAGGTCCCGCTGCGATGACTCACGATCCACAGCGACGACCTTTTCAGCCTCACGATTGGTCATCGTTTTTATCCCCTGTCGGGTTTTAAAGTGAAACTTCACCCAGTAGCGCTCACCGGCGGCATTAATGAATGAATAAGTATGGGAGCCGTAACCGTTGGTATGGCGATAACTCAGAGGAAGTCCACGATCCGACATCAGAATCGTGACCTGATGCAACGATTCAGGGCTCAAGGACCAAAAGTCCCACATCGCCGTTGCCGAACGCATATTGGTTCGGGGGTGGCGTTTCTGAGTATGGATGAAGTCTGGAAATTTCAAAGGATCACGGACAAAAAACACCGGGGTGTTATTGCCCACCATGTCCCAGTTCCCTTGATCCGTATAAAACTTCAATGCCCAACCACGCACATCTCGCTCGGCATCGGCAGCTCCTTTTTCTCCGGCCACCGTAGAAAATCGAAGTAAACATTCGGTTTGCTTGCCGATCTCTGAAAACAAATCCGCCTTGGTGTATTGGCGGATGTCATGAGTAACGGTCAAGGTGCCAAAAGCTCCGGACCCCTTGGCGTGCACAACCCGCTCCGGGATACGCTCACGGTTCTGGTGCGCCAGCTTTTCGATCAGTTGATAATCCTCAAGCAACACTGGACCTCTAGGCCCGGCGGTTTTTGAATTCTGATTATCGGCAACCGGATTCCCTCCGGTCGTTGTCATGGTGTTATTTTCTTGGCTCATCTTGCTATTTTATGGTCAGTGGTTTGTCGGTAGATCTCATTTACTTCGGGAGGAAAGCTCCCCTTGATGAGCCCCGGTCGGACTCACATCAGAATCTGAAACTAGCGACAATCAGACTATCTAGGAAATATATTACCATGATAGTTGCCATAGATATTATCTATATGCTAAAGAAGGGTTATGGAATTGAGGCAATTGCGCTATTTTGTTACCGCCGTCGAGCTTGGATCGATCAGCAAGGCCGCGGATGCCTGCCGCGTGGCACAACCCTCGATGAGCCAACAGTTGTCGGTTCTCGAACACACCTTGGGAGTCCGCTTATTGGAACGAAGTTCACGCGGAGTAACGACCACCGAACAAGGTGAGCGGATTCTTGATCATGCCCGCATGATTCTGCGCGAAAGTGAGAACCTCAGAGCTAAACTATTCCCTGATCAAAGCCTGCAAGGAACCCTCCGCATCGGGGCGATCCCCACCATCGCACCCTATGTCATTACGACCTTGGTAAGCGAACTCAACAAACAACTGCCACAGATTGCGATCGAACTGGTCGAAGACCAAACTCAGGTCCTGGTCCAGCGCTTGGGACAAAACGAAATCAGCTGCGCGATCGTCAGTGACGTGCACCTCAAAGATCGTAAAACCTGGTCGATCCAGCTGAAAGAACTGTTTCAGGAACCGATCGTGCTCGCCCTGCCTGAACGTCACCCACTGGCCACTCGCCGTAAACGCCCCAGTGTCGAAGAGATCGACGCCGAAGAGCTCATCTACCTCAAGGAAGGCCATTGTCTGCTCGATCAAACCCTGAAAGTCTGCCGCGTTAAACAACCCGGACAACGGCTGAAATGCGATCAATTGGAAACCGCGCTCACGATGGTAGCCGCCGGAGTTGGCGTTGCCGTTGTGCCCAAGCTCGCCACCTTGCGCCACCCGATGCAAGGGCTCGTGATCCGCCCCTTCAGCCCTCCACAACCAACCCGCATGGTCGGACTCATGAGGAAACGTAGCAGCGGAGCCTCTCAACTGGTCGACCGGCTGATTGATATCATGGATCACATCGACTTCGGCAATGTCGAAAAAACCTGAAAACCTATCAAAGGATTTCTGCAAGCACCCGATCTAACCAACGTTCCAATTCCGTCGTCAAGGCCTCGCGGTTCTCATCGGAAAACAGTTCATGCAGCCCACCGTCAAAGGTGACGTAATGTTTGTATGATTCATCACGGGACGGATAACGCTGGAAAAAGGCATGACTAAGAGAGGCCGGACACACAGGATCATCGCCCCCCTGGGTCAAAAGCAAACGAACGTCTTCTGGTGCATCTTCACAAGACGACTGCAGCAAATCACTGGCATCAAGCAAGACCTTCGCCCAGCCCAGCGAAATGCGACTATGCCATAAAGGGCGATCCGACCGCTCAACATCCCCTGCCCTAGACATGCTCCCTGCTTGCTCGACGCAGCCTTGCTCATCCTTCTGGCGGCACATCGAGGACGTCACTCCGGTGGAAATGGTTATTTTGGGAAACCAGGAAGCCAGCCACTGAACAGCATTCACCAAACTCCGGGGACGACCACAGGTCGGTTGAATCAACGGGGCATTGATCCACGCCATGCTCGGAGATCGAAACTGACCTTGTCCTGCGAGCACCAAATGCCTTGCAGCTAACAAACCACCCATGGAATGCCCCATCACCGCGTATGGCATTCCATCAAACAATGCGAGACTGCTCCGAATGACGGCATTCAACAACGCTTCGTCACCACCGTGCCCTCGCCGCCCCGGACTGTGACCGTGACCGGGAAAATCCGTTATCACACATGCAACCCCGCGCTCTGTGAAAGGTGCCAGCACCTCGGGGTATCGGTCGGCATAGTCCCCTTGGCCATGATAAAAAAGTGCCCCCATCCGGATGGGCACCCCCTCATCCGGCGACATCGTCAACCGGTGCAAGAGGTGTCCATTGATATTCACTCGATGCTCGGCAACCTTCATTATTTCAAAGACGCTGCCAGCTGTTTCAATAAATCCGCATCTTCAGAACGCCCCAAGGAGCCAAGACTGTAGTGCATCTCCAACAAATACCTGGCAAGCACATCGCCCAAGTAACACGGCATCACAATCGATGCCCGAGCTTTGTCCGAAATATTCAAACTCCCCCCCAACAAATCCTCGATATCAAAGCGACGTCCGTTGTGGGCACAATCCACCAAACAGGCCCGCCCCAAGTCATGCATTTTACAAAGAAAATGCCCGGGGTAATTACAAGCTTCGATCGCCACATTCAGGCGCCGTCCAAGCAACATGAACAGGCAACCCAGACTCGTGGCATTCCCCACACCGCGGTCGATAACATAACAAAGATCAAAGTGTTTAAGAGCGTCCGGCTTTTTCGACCCTCGGGAAAACGGACCACGGACAAACAGGTAGCGCCGCAAACTATCGGCGGTCACCTCAGCCAACTGCTCACGAATGTCTTCAGCAAGCAAATCCAGACTATCATGCAACGATGGTCGCAAGGTGATTCCATCATGTAAAAAATCCATCAATAGACCCAACAGATTTTCAAAGTTATCCCAGTCATCCGCGATGCCCGCCATTCCATTGCTTGGAACAAGCCACGCACCTGCCAGACTCTGCCGGCGACCTGGCTCCAACCACTGAGACACCCGCTTTTTCCCCGCAGGGGAAAGCCGAACCCCCAGGGCAGCAAGATCGTGACTGATATCTCCATCATACGTGGCAAACTGCTCACGTACGGCAGGACGCACATCCGGATCATTGTCATCCAGCAGGCGAATCAAATACGGCAAGTCACTCACACTCGGCATGACAAAACCTACATCAATCTCCGGCAGGTAACAAATGACAATTTTCCCATCTTCGCTATCGCATCGCCCTGACAACTCCTCTATGATAGCTCACATGGACGAAGAAACAACGTCACAAGCCAGCTCCTCACCAGTCATGCAGAATATCCTACTGGTCGGATTCATGGGCTGTGGCAAGTCCACAATCGGCCGGGAATTACACCAAGTCCTCGGCTACCCACTGATCGACAGCGACGAGGCCATCGAGCAGCAGGCAGGCAAGAGTATTCCTGACATCTTCGCCCAGGACGGAGAAGCTTCCTTCCGGGATCTGGAAACCCAACTTCTGGAAAACCTGATCCAAAACGAGACCCAGCATACCATTATCTCAACAGGAGGTGGGATCATCACCAACCCCGCAAACATCCCATTGCTCAAGCAGCTTGGGTTTGTCGTCTGGCTGGCATGCAGTCCCGAAGTCATCTTTGAACGCACCTCCCGCAACAGTAATCGCCCCCTGCTCCAATGCGACAACCCGATGGAGCTGATCCATACATTGCTGGACCAACGCAATCCGTTATACCAAGAGGCATCCCACTTGAAAATCAACAGTTCCAACCTTGAAATTGATGAACTCACCTGTGGCATCCTCGAAAGCGCCCGATATCACTTCAGCGCGCCCAATTGCCCCCCACTGCCGCAGAGTTCTGCTTGCACTGCACGGAATCGGCAATAGCTTGGGCTCCCGAATAAGGACAAAGGAAACTATTGCCAAAATAGGCCAGTTGTGCCTAGCATCCCCAACGATTTTCCCATGCCGCTGATCAAAAACAAACCCAGTGTCCAGGTCTCTTTCCAGCTCGTAAAGAAGGAGCTCAAACTTGTCGAATCCCAGATTCTTGACCAAGTCAAGGCATTCGACCCTGCTCTCGAGCCCTACATGGACTACATCTGCAACACCAGCGGCAAACGCATCCGCCCTGCACTTGCCATCCTTGCCGGGGGAGCCACCGGCGGCGTAAACGACGACCATCTTAAAATCGGTGTCATTCTCGAGCTCATTCACATGTCCACCCTGGTCCATGATGACATCATCGATGGGGCGGATACCAGACGCAAAGTTCCGACAGCCAATGCCAAATGGGGCAATGGTATGGCCGTCCTTCTCGGTGATGCCCTGTTTTCACACTCACTGCTGCTGGCCACCGAATTCGACAGCATCGATATCTGCCGCAAAGTAGGCAAGGCCTCGCGGGAAGTCTGCCAGGGAGAAGTCATCCAGACCCAGCGTCGCTTTGACCTCACTTTGACCAAGGATGATTATTTTCATATCATCGAAATGAAAACCGGGGCGCTGTTCGCTGCTGCCACCGGTATTGCAGCTTCACTCTCAGAGGTCTCCGAGGATGTCGAAACCCAACTCTACAACTACGGAATGAAACTCGGCACCGCTTACCAGATCTACGACGATTGCCTGGATCTCGTAGGCACCGAGGAAGAGGTGGGAAAAACCCTGCGTACCGACCTCGAAAAAGGAAAACTCACCCTCCCCTTGCTCAACCTCATCGAGCAAGCAACCCCCGCCCAGCGTGAAAAGCTGAACAAACGCATCATCGAGCAACAGCCCCTCGACCTCCCGGTCCTGATTGGGATCGCGGAATACGAAGGCGCCGTGGAATCGGCCCTCGACACCGCTGCCAACTTACTCCAGGAAGCCAGAGAAGATCTTCAGATCCTGCCTGCAAGTAAGTGGCGCTCTTCTCTGGAAGAGATCACATCCTACCTCGACGGATTACTCGATAAATGTCGGAAATAATGTTGGCGATTCCCCCTCTCACTCACCTATCAGGTGTAACCGGGATCCTTCGCTCTTTTTTTAAGCTCGATCCATCCCGGGCACTTCTATAGGTTTACCATAAGGCATGACTCTTCTGATTCTTTATTTCACCCTCTCGATAGGCTTTTCCTTTTTGTGTTCTATCTGGGAGGCGGTGCTACTGAGCATCTCCCCATCCCACATCAACATGCTGGAAAAAGAGCGTCCGAAGCTCGGCCGTAAAATCAAAAGGATGAAGGAGGAGATCGACCGACCCCTGTCGGCCATCCTCAGCCTCAATACGATCGCCCATACCGTGGGAGCCATCGGCGTCGGAGCCCAGGCAGGCAAACTCTACGGTTCCGAATCCATTTCCCTCGGCTTCCTTCACATCTACTACGAATCCATTATTGCCACGGTGATGACCCTGGCCATTCTGATCCTGTCGGAAATCATCCCTAAAACCTTGGGTGCTACCTACTGGAAAGCCCTGACCCCTTTCACGATCCGCTCCGTCAGCCAGCTGATGACCTTCCTTTCCCCCTTGGTCTGGATGAGCCAGAAAATCACCGGCAGCCTCAAAGGCGAAAGCACCGATAGTGTCCTGAGCCGCGCCGACCTCGCCGCCTATGCCGAACTCGGAGAACAACACGGAGCCATCAACTCAGGGGAATCCCGCATCATCTCCAACCTGCTGAAAATGCGGACGCTAAAAACCGTCGACATCATGACGCCCCGAACGGTTGCCGTGATGGCACAAGAAGACAGCACCGTCTCCGAATTTCACCAAAAACACCAAAATTCTCCCTTTTCCCGGATCCCGATCTACGAAGAAAAACATGACCACATCACGGGTATCGTGCTAAAAGACGATATCCTGATTGCCTTGGCCAACGACAATGATCACACCCAACTCAAGGACATCAAATACGATGCGGTCACCGTCAGCGACAGCATGCTGCTGCCCCAGCTGTTTGAGACCATGCTCAGTAAAAAAATCCACCTTAGCATCGTCGCCGACCAGTTTGGCAGCCTGCTCGGGCTGGTGACCCTCGAGGATGTCATCGAAACCTTACTCGGACTGGAAATCGTCGATGAAACCGACGAAGCCCCTGATTTGCAACAACTGGCACGCCAAAAATGGAAAGAACGTGCCGCCAACCTCGGCATCCTTCCCATCGCTGAAATCAAGCCCGATGAGACACCGAAACAAGCAGGTGATCAGAAAACACCCGAAAAGGCAATGTAGCCCATCGGAAGAAAGCCGGAAAACAAGCGAGGTATGGGAGACCTCGGCCAATTGGCTCAGCAAAAGGCACTCAATCCATTGAGGGTGGATCCTTGCCATTTTTCTTCGACCCAGCATCGCGGGCGAACCTCGACTCCCATTTTTTTTGACCCATCTCCGCCGTTTGGGTCCCCAACGCAGAAGATTTTAAAAAGATTGTTTTCGCCTGCTTGATCGTCAGCAGCAATAACTAAATATTGTATGCTTTTTTCTTTACTCCTACCATATATGCGATTTTAGCTGGTCTTGTCACCAGACAAAACTATGCGTTGCATTCAATGTGGATCCCTCAAAGACAAAGTCATCGACTCTCGTATGTCGAAAGATGGCACGACGATTCGTCGTCGCAGGATTTGCCTTGCCTGTGACTACCGCTACACGACTTACGAGCAAATCGAACGCACCGAATTACAGGTTGTGAAACGTGATGGGACCCGTGAATCGCTCAACCGCGAAAAAATTCTAAGGGGGCTGGTGAAGGCGTGTGAAAAGCGCCCGGTCTCAATGGACCGACTTGACCGGGCCGTGGAGGAGATCCTGGCTGAACTCCACAAAGATCACTTGTCCGAGGTTCCATCCAGCAACATTGGCCCCAAAGTGATGGCTAAGCTACACGAAATCGATCCGGTTGCCTATGTCCGCTACGTCTCCGTCTATCGCCAGTTTGACAACGTCGGAGAGTTCATCAGGGAAATCCAGCAGCTCGAACACCGGGCCGCCAACAACCCCTACCAACGCAAACTGTTCAAAGACTAACCCCACTCTGAATCCATGATCTGTATTGTTGGAAATCGCCCAGTCCTACAAGTCGGCCGCCAGCAGGTGACCGGCTACGACACCTCCTGGCTCCGGCAAGCCATCGTCCGCGGTGCGGAGGCTGCCGAGCGTGAAGACTTCCCCTTCGTTGACGACCTGATGGAGGGGATCCTCCACTACCTGGAGCACAAATGCTCACTCAGGGTGCTCACCGTTGAGGATCTTCATGCACGGGTCCGTCGTATGCTGGAACGTATCGGCTGTGAAGCCATCGCCCAGACCCTGCCCTTGCTGGCCCCGCCTGTCACCATCTCACTGGAACGCGCCGCAAGGGAAGCCGGAAACGGATTCGAACTCGCCTTCTTCAATAATATCCACGACGAAATTGAGGACCTCAAAACCCACGGTGTCGAAGAGCTTCGGTTTACCGGCACCCGCGACTGCGTCAAACTACTCAAAGGGGCTGAAAAATGGAATCGACCATGTGAACGGCTGCATCAGGAAATCATCAATTTTCTAACCACCCACGGCCATTCCACGCTCCCCAACCCGAAAGAAATCCGACTCAATTTGATCGACGGTTGAGCCCGGCCATAAGCATCCTCTATCAGACAGCTTCCATTTTTTCAATCGATGAGTGACAAAACCATTTTTCAAATGATCGCCGATCGTGAGATACCGGCAGATATCGTCTACGAGGACGATCTCTGTTTGTGCTTCCGCGATATCAATCCTCAGGCACCGATCCATTTACTGATCGTGCCCAAAAAACGCATTATCCGGATCGCTGAGGCTGAGGCTTGCGACCAAAACACTCTGGGCCACCTCCTTCTCACCGCACAAAAAGTAGCCCAACAAGAAGGGTTTGCCGACTCCGGATTCCGCACCGTCATCAACAACGGGGCGGATGGAGGCGAAGAAGTCCCTCACCTGCATCTTCATATCCTCGCCGGCCGCAAACTCACCTGGCCACCAGGATAACAGTCCGCCCCATTCTCCACCTTCATTCCCAATCATCCATGCGCCTCATTTCCTGGAACGTAAACGGTATCCGCGCCGTACTTAAGAAAAACTTTACCGAGTTTGTGCTCGACCACGCCCCCGACGTACTGTGCCTACAGGAAACCAAAGCCCGTCCTGAGCAGGTCGACATACCACTCGAACTGGCAGGCTACAAGTGCTACTGGAATGCCGCTGAAAAACCAGGCTACTCGGGAACGGCCATCTTTAGCAAATCCGCCCCCATCGAGGTCAGCGAAGGTATCGGCATCGAAGAGCATGACACAGAAGGCCGGGTGATCACTGCCGAATATCAGGATTTTTACCTGGTCACCGTTTACACCCCCAATTCCCAGAACGAACTCAAAAGACTCCCCTACCGCCAAGAATGGGATGCCGCATTCCTCGGCTATTGCAAAAACCTGGAAGAAAAAAAGCCCGTCGTTTTTTGCGGAGACCTCAACGTCAGTCACCGGGAAATCGACCTTGCCCGACCAAAACAAAACCGCAAAAACGCCGGATTCTCAGATCAGGAACGTGCCGGATTTGATAACATTCTCGATGCCGGATTCATTGATTCCTTCAGGCACTTCTATCCAGACCAAACCGACGCCTACTCATGGTGGAGCTACCGAGCTGGAGCCAGAGGAAAAAACATCGGGTGGAGACTCGATTACTTCTGCGTCTCGTCCTCGATCATCGACAAGGTCGAATCCGCCGGCATTCTTTCCGATGTGTTAGGGTCCGACCACTGTCCTGTCCTTCTCGAGGCCAAGCTCAAGTAAACCCATCATCCGCAGCTGCGAATAATGGGAATTTGAAGTCTTCAGTTTCAAGTTTGAAGACAAGAGTCTATCGCCTTCAATAGCTCTTGGGTCAAGGCGAACCACATCCATCCACGACAAATCACACAAAAGAACCTTCCGTGTGTTCGGTGTTTTCCGTGGTTTGAATAACACCCCACCCCTATCGCCCGTGGTCAAAACAAGCGCAGCGACGTAGAACACGCCCCATCACCCCAACACCGACACAAAGCAGACTTTCAACTTCGATGAATATCTGATACAGCTAAGGTATTGATGATCCTACCTCCTTCCATTGCCTCACTATTAGCGGCGTCCAGCTTAAATATTGCACCGCTTTTTGCTGTCTTTGCGGTCATCCTCGTTTTTTCAGTTCTCGTCTCACTCGTCCTCGTCAAAGCCAGACAGAGTCTGCTGGTTGGATACTTTATCTGCGGCGTGGTCATGGCCAACAGCGGCCTCATCGACCAAATCCTCGTCCACAAAGACTCAGCGGATGTCATCCACCTGATGGCAGAAATTGGAGTCATCCTCCTAATGTTCACCCTGGGAGTCGAGTTCCCGCTCAAGGAGATTCGCTACATCTGGCGTATCACTTTTTTGGGTGGTGCGATGCAAATGACACTAACAACCGGCATCATTTTTATCATCGGCCTCGCATTTGGTTTTCCTCTTGCTCCCACCTTTGTTGTGGCGGTGGCACTAGCCTTGAGCTCTACCGCGGTGAGTTTAAAATCCTTTCAGGACTTGGGGCTCAGCAACCATCCCGGGGCCAGGCTTTCGCTCAGCATCGCCCTGTTCCAGGACATGCTGGTGATCTTGTTTATCCTGCTGCTTCCGTCCATTCTTGGAACCAACGAGCAAAGTATTTTGGTGGCCATCGGACTCTCACTGGGCAAAGGGCTGCTATTCATGTTACTTGCCGGGCTGCTTGGAGCTTACCTCATTCCCAAGTTACTCGACGCCGTTGCCCGCACTCGCAGTCGAGAGCTATTCACGCTCACCGTGATCGGACTGTGTGCCACCATTGCCTATGCAGGCTCAGCCATGCAGTTAGGACTGGCATTGGGTTCCTTCGCTGCCGGTTTGATCGTCAGCGGTTCCATTTATAGCCACCGCATTCTTTCGGATATTCTACCGTTCAAGGACCTGCTGCTCACCGTCTTTTTTGTCTCGGTCGGTTTGCTGATCGACCTTCAAGTCGTCATCGACAACTGGCTGCTGGTCATTGCCGGAGTCACGGCCCTACTCATCGTAAAAGCCACTGTTATCACCTTGGTTGCCAAATCCATGAAGCTGCCAAGCATAGCGGCCATACTCTCTGCGGCCTCTCTTGCCAGCTCCGGGGAATTCACCATCGTGCTCCTCACTCAGGCTCAGGCGATCTCCCCCCTGCCTGATGAAATCGGACAAATCATCCTGGTCTGCACCGGCATCAGCATGGGACTGGTTCCCACCCTGATGAGGCTGGCCCCCAAACTACACATCTATTTGGAAAAACAAGGCTGGTGCAAAAAACATCAACACCCACAAGGCGCGTTCTCACGCTCCAACCGCATGCTCGAACTCGAGGACCACGCCATCATTTTTGGCTACGGCCCGGTCGGGGAAGCTCTGAACCACGCCCTGCGCCAACACAACATCCCCACCCTGGTCATCGACCTCAACGCCGAAACCATTCAACAGCTCTACAAGGACAACCAACCCGCGCTGTTCGCCGATGCCACTCACCACGAAATCCTCGAATTGGCCAAAGTCAAACAAGCCAGGTTCCTCGCCTACACCTTCCCGCATATCGAAGTCACCATCCAATCACTCAAGATGGTCCGACTCTACCACCCGGAAGCACAAATTTTCGCCCGAGCCAAATTTGGCTCGGAAGTCAGACAACTTGAAAAACTGGGAGTTCAGACGATTCATGACGAACGGGAAAGCGGCCAGGCCATGGTAAACCTCGGCCTCTCGGCCTACCTGGTGGAGGAATCACAGTGAAGTAAAGATAGTGCACAATCACGAAAAAAAGTACGTGCAATTTGATACGTTCGGAGCTTCAAAGGCGGTGTGAAAGCACTCGTCAAATCCAAGTCTGAAGTAGGTCTCTGGTTGGAAGATGTTCCCGAGCCTGAGGTCGGTCCCATGGACGTCCTGATCAAGATCAACAAAACCTCTATTTGTGGCACCGATGTGCATATCTGGAACTGGGATAAATGGGCACAAAAAACCATCCCCGTCCCGATGACCGTTGGCCACGAATACTCCGGAACCATCGCCGCCGTCGGATCCGGTGTGACTGATTTTAAAATAGGAGAACGCGTCTCCGGTGAAGGTCACATCGTCTGCGGACACTGCCGGAATTGCCTTGCCGGACGCCGCCACCTCTGCCCGAACACGCAAGGAGTCGGAGTCAACCGCACCGGAGCCTTTGCCGAATATCTTTCTATTCCTGCACGCAATGCCTACAAAGTGGACGAATCCATCCCGGAAGACATTATCTCGACCTTCGATCCACTCGGTAATGCCGTGCATACCGCCCTCTCCTGGGACATGGTCGCCGAGGATGTTCTGATCACCGGAGCCGGCCCGATCGGCTGTATGGCCGCCGCCATTGCCAAGTTTGCCGGAGCTGGACACGTGGTGGTCACCGACGTCAACCCTTACCGGCTCAATCTGGCCAAGGAGCTCGGAGCTACTCGTGTGGTCGACGTTTCCAAGGAGTCCCTCGACGAAGTCAAAAAGGAACTCGACATGAAGGAAGGTTTCGACGTCTGCCTTGAGATGTCCGGCCACCCGAGCGGCCTCAATGACATCCTCACCCACTCCTCCAACGGAGCCAAAGTCTCCCTACTCGGAATCTTCCCCGACAATGTAGCCATCGACTGGGACAAAGTGATTTTCAAAGGATTGATCCTCAAAGGCATCTACGGCCGCGAAATGTTCGAAACCTGGTATAAAATGACCTCCATGATTCGTGCTGGACTGGATATCGCACCAGTGATCACCCACCGCTACCACTACACCGAATTCGAGCAAGGCTTCCAAACCATGCTCTCCGGACAATCCGGCAAAGTGGTTCTCGATTGGGATCAATAAAATCCACGAACTCAGTCACCCCCTCTATGCCAACATCCACGGAACAAGCGGCACACGCACTCGGTGTGCCGCACCAGATCGAACGGCACCTCTTTCTTTGCTGCGATCAAGGCAAAGACAAATGCTGCCCGAAGGAGGAAACTTTGATTGCCTGGGACTACCTCAAAAACCGACTCAAAGAGCTCGACCTTCAGCCGGTTGGCAAAATCTTCCGAAGTAAGGCCAACTGCCTGCGTGTCTGCATGCAAGGACCTATCGCCGTCGTCTACCCCGAAGGCGTCTGGTATCACTCATGCACCCCCTATGTGCTCGAACGCATTATCGAAGAGCACTTGATCGGAGGTAAGGTAGTCGAGGAGTTTCAGATTGCGCCACCACCAAACGAGGCAGCTTCGGCCCCTCACGATGAACCGGGGCAGCAAAACGATATCCAATAAAAATGCGAAACCCGGTGACAGGCTTCGCATGTTTTCTATTCGTGGATAACGCTCAAGGCTCTCGCTCTAGAACTTCCAATCGCCCTTGTCCATATCGCAAACGCAAGCGGCCAGAAGATTGATGCAATGTTCGATGTCCTTCTTGTTGGACATCTCAGTCGACTGGTGAACGTTCCGGGTTGGAATGGAAATAGCGCCAGCGATCGACCCACCGGGAACCATACGCTGAAGTCCGGCGGTATCCGTTCCTCCTGCGGATAAAATTTCAGGCTGCCATTTGATCTTTTTGGCATCCGCTGTCTTTTTCATAAACGCGACCATGCGGTAATCGCAGATGGCAGAGCTGTCCATGATCTTGATCGCTGCACCATCGCCGAGGCTGGTGACTTTCTCCTGCGGCTGAGCGCCAGGTGTGTCAAAAGCAATCGTGGTATCCAAGCCGATACCAAAATCCGGCTGAATCTCCAATGCGCTGACATTGGCTCCACGGATTCCGACCTCTTCCTGGACCGTAAAGGCGGCATAAAAATCATAAGCCGGCTTGCGACGACTCTTTTTGATCGAACGCAGAGCTTCCAACAAGACAAATACCGACACACGGTTATCCAGAGACTTCACATTCACACAGTCACCCAACTCCAACAACTCGCTCAGGCGTGTGATGGGGTCCCCAATACTAACGACCTTTTCAACCTGCTTTTTGCTCATTCCCAGATCGATAAAATAATCGGTGAGTTTCATATTCTTGCCCCGCTCTTCCGGTGACATGATATGAATGGGTTTACACCCCATCACACCGATCAAATCCTTCTTACCGTGAACAATGATGCGTTGAGACGTGAGAGTCTTCGGATCAAAGCCGCCTAGTGGATTAAAGCGGATAAAACCATTGTCATCGATGTGAGTGACCATAAACCCAATCTCATCCATATGGGCCGCGGCCATTACTTTTTTCTTCGATGATTTACCTTTTTTCAGGGCAATCACATTACCCATATTATCCACCCGAACATCATCAACCAAGCCCTTCAGTTCCTTCAAAACCAATTCTCGGATTTTGATTTCAAACCCCGGAGCTCCGGGAGCTTCACAGATGCGCGACAATAGCGAAATATCAATAGCCATACGCGCAAGCTAGACAAGTCAGCCCACAATACCAGCGAAAATCCAAGGCTCTGGCCAATTTAAAACCACCCGTCCATGATCCGGCACAAGGCCGGCATTCCTCACCCCCTGGCTCGCCACCGCCAGACTATTGACCCAAGTCCAAGAGCTCATTGTAGCGCTCAATCGAACGCGCCATCCCAGTCTCTTCATCCACATCCACCACCACCCCACACAGGCGAACCTGTCCCTTGGCGACAGGAAAACGGGTGGGCATGCCGGTTTTAAACCGCCACACCACAGACTCGACATTCCGACCTAGAATCGAATGGTCCGGACCACACATGCCCGCATCCGTCAAATGAGCCGTCCCCTTGGGCAGTATTTTTTCATCTGCGGTCTGCACATGGGTATGGGTGCCAACCACGGCGGAAACCTTACCGTCCAAATGATGCCCCATCGCAATCGACTCACTCGTCGTTTCCGCATGAAAATCGACAAACACCACCTTCACGTCCTCTTCCTCCCTGAGTCGGGCCACTTCGTCCTCCACTCGGGTAAAGGGGTTCTCCAACGGTGGATTCATAAAGGTTCTTCCCTGCGCATTGATCACGGCCACCTTTCCTTTCGCCGTTTCCAAAACAACCGATCCCTGCCCGGGAGTCCCCTCTTCGTAATTCAACGGTCTCAACAGCCGAGGTTCCGTCGGAAGATATTCCACTATTTCCTTTTGATCCCAAATATGATCTCCTGTAGTCAAGACGGCGATGCCGGAACGAAGCAATTGAATCGAAATTTTCGGTGTAATACCTCTTCCCGCAGCGGAGTTCTCACCATTTGCTATGATAAAATCAACCTCCAGCTCACGTTTAAGAGAAGATATCCGGCCAATCACCGCTTTCCGGCCAGGCTCTCCGACAATATCACCCAAAAATAGTATGCGCATCACGGCGCAACTCAATCATAGCTAACTGCTTTCGCCAACCATTATCCCAACAAGATTCACGGATCCCTCCCCATCCATCATGTCCACCGCCGTCAAGTTTGTCATCACCACCCTGGTTGTTCTTCTCCTTGGTTCCGTCGCCTTCATTCTGTTCCTCCATCAACAGCTCCAGGAAGCTCCAAACCCATTCGAAAGGCCTCCAACGGCAAGCGAATCCGAAAGCCAAGAAGAAGCCTCACCACTGCCGGATGGCTCGGCAGTCACGGTCGTCCCAGGCGGCCACGATACCACTCTCGCAGATCTCGGAACCCGCCCAGACTGGCACATGCTCGACCTCTGGCAGGAAACCATCACCCGTGAAAATTTCACCCGACTCCTCACCCAGATTTATACCGTTGATGACAGCTGGAAACGGTATATCACCATCAAACCCGACCACGCGGTGATCAGGACCGACACCACTAAACCCAACACCTACTACGAACTGAAGTTTTCACACGGCTACAACGATTCCTCTCCGGACCGTAGCTGGAAAAGCATCGACGACCTACCACCCGCCACCACCAATAAACCACTCGCGGACCTACGCATTGCCATCGACCCCGGCCACATTGGCGGCGAATTTGCCAAGGTAGAACAACGATGGTTTCAGATTGGAGACAATAAGCCCGTCATGGAAGGCGAACTCACCCTAACAACAGCCAGACTCATCAAACGGCAGCTTATTAACCTCGGAGCCAAAGCCTACCTGACGCGAGGAACCAACGAACCCGTCAACCCACACCGTCCGGAATTCTATCGGGAGCTGGCAACCGCCAAAGCCCGCTCACTGGGTAAAACCGATGAACAAACAATTCAGTATTTTCAAAACAAGTTTTTCTATCTTACGGGTGAAATCCGTGCCCGGGCGCGCAGAATCAACCTGGCCTTCCGACCGGACCTCGTTCTGTGCCTACATTACAATGCCGAGAGGTGGGATGATCCTGAGAACCCGACTTTAACCAACAAAAACCACTACCATGTCTTACTCCACGGCGCATTAACCAGCGCCGAACTCGCCCACGACGATGAACGCTTTGAAATGTTGACCAAGATCCTGCAACACAACCATGAGCAGGAAAAAGGATTGGGCATCGCTATTGCCAAATCACTGGCAAAAGCCACGAAACTGCCGGCTTACAACTATCAACCGCATTCAAAACGTGCCCGCAAAGTCAAGGGGGCCGAAGGGCTGTGGGCCCGCAACCTGCTGGCAAACCGTATCTATCAATGCCCGGTCATTTTCCCCGAACCCTACGTCATGAACAACCAGGAAGTACACGACCGGGTGCAGCTTGGAAACTACAAGGGAAAAAAGAAAATCAATGGTGTGGATCGTAAATCCATTCAGCGTGAATATGCCGATGCCGTCGTCGAGGGCATCAAAAACTACTACCTGGCAAACCGAATCATCTACACCCCGTAGTCTGCATCCCTATCCTTACCTAGGGCGGCCGCTATAGTGCCGGTATCCCATGGAGCCGCTCGACGTTGAATTCGTGTTTCCACTCTGACCCGACCTACCGGGATACGTGCCATAAGCAGGATCTCCCGTCGCGGTTCCATAGCCAAGCAATCCGCCAATCGCTGCGCCCGTGGCAGCGCCTGACCAGCCACCCATCAATCCTCCCGCAGCAGCCCCCACAGCACCGCCACTCGTTGCCCGGGCAGTATGTTCTGGAGTTGTACAACCACTGAGCAGCAAGCAAATGGCTGCTGCGCAGACAAAATCAATTTTCCCGAACAATAGATACTTCTTTTTCATCTCAGTCTTCGTCTTCTGGGGTGAGATCCGGCAAATCGGCAAGTGTGACGTAACCCTTGCCTTTGGTATCGAGCTTGCGGAATGCTTGTTTTAAATTTTCAATCAAGGCTTTGTTCCGATAAACATCCTTTTTACGGATGTATCCCTTATTTTCACGATCCATAATCGGATATTCCTGTTCCGCCTTTTTTTTGTCCCGAGCATGAGCAAAAAACTCACTGCGGCTGATCGTCCCATCCTTATTTTGATCAAAATCGCGAAACAAGCGGGTAATGATCACATCCACAAATTCTTGTTTCGACAGCTTACCATTGTGATCGCCATCGAAATCGGCAAACAAGCGTCGTTGATTTTTTTCTTTCTGCTCGGGCGTCATTTCCTCCAGAGCTGCCCAAACGTGGACATGACTCAGACACAGTATGCCGAGCATCACCAAAAAGCACTTCACAGAATAAACCATCGCGGAGCAAATATAGGCCCATTTGCATCGGCATCCCAAGCAAATAAACCTGCTGGAATTCCATGCTGCCATACTGACCGGTTGCACCTGAGTGCATTTCACCATATTCTTCCAGACTTATGTCACTTCCCGCATTCCAAACCCTCGGCAACCCGAATGATCCCCCCTTACTTTTTCTGCACGGACTCGGAGCTGGTAAAATCCAGACGACCTCTGCCTTCCCCTCGCTGCCCCATTGCTTTCTGATTGCGCCCGATATGCCTGGACACGGAGAATCCCAATCATACGACCCATCAGGGTTCAGCTTCGATTCCTTCGCCGACCTCACCGTCCGGCTGATTCGTCATCTGGGTATCGAAACCCTTCACCTCGGAGGCCTGTCGATGGGATCTGGCATCGCCCTCAACATCGCCCTTCGCTACCCTGAAATGGTCCATTCCCTCATCTTGCTTAGGCCCTCATGGACAGACAAACGCAAGCCTGAGCACCTCAAACTCGTCGCCTGGGTCGGGCAATGGATTGAAAAGCTCGGCATGCACGGAGCCCGAGAACAACTACTCCAATGCCCTGACTTCCTGATCTTACAAACACAAAATCCCCCGGTCGCCGATTCGATTCTCGCCCTGTTCGACCGCCCCGAAACACCTGCATCCACAGCCGTGCTTTACAAAATGTGGCAAGACGCCCCGTTCCACGCCCTCTCCGAACTTCAATCCATTGAGCAGCCAACCCTCATCCTCACCACCGGACGAGACGAATTACACCCCCAGTTGGCAGCCGATCAGATCGCAGCGAACCTGCGGCACCACCGTAGCACCGCCCTGCCAGCCCGCTATCACGAACCCGAAGCATACCATACCGCCCTGAGGGGTGAGGTTCGTGATTTCCTTGCTTCGAATGAGCTTTCCGAACCGTCACCAAGCTGATTCAATCAGCTTTATGCACGACGACCAATTTTTTCAAAAAAACAAACTCGGTGACCATGTGGCGAGCATCTTTGATGATCTGGCAGGCTTCACCTATTTCATCAAAGACACCAAGCTCCGCTACGTCGCCTTCAATCAACGACTAAAACTCATTTTCAATGTCGACCATGGATCTGAAATCCTCGGCAAGACCGATGCCGATTTCATGCCGGAGCACATCATGCTGAATATCCGAGCCGACGACCTCAACATCCTCAACTCCGAAAAACCCATCCTCAACCGCATCGAATTGGTGCCAACAGGAAATGGCTTTGTCGATTGGTCCGCAACCAACAAAAAGCCGCTCTATACCACCGAAGGCAAACTCTGTGGAATCGTCGGCGTCACCCGACCCTTTAACCAAAGTAATGCGACATTAAGCCAAAACAGAGAACTCGGGCCCGCACTTGAAATGATGCACCGCTCGTTCAGAGACAACATTCCCATCGAACATCTGGCATCGTCAACTCACTTGTCACGCAGCACCTTCCAACGAAAATTCAAAGGCTGCTTCGGAATGACAGCCAAAGAATATTTACGGCATCTGAAAGTCCAGGAGGCTTGTCACAAAATCTCCCAGACCACCATGACCTTCGCCGATATCAGCTACCACTGCGGATTCGCTGACCAAAGCCATTTTTCACGTGAATTCACCCGTATCATGAAAGAGCCCCCGTCTTCTTATCGGGCAAGATATCGCATCAACTAAACTCAAGCAAACAAACCACGCAAAACCAGATTGACCAATTTATTCATAAAATAGAAGCAATCTTTCAAGACCAAAACAACAATCCCGCTTATAGATATTCATCAATAAGAACCACATCCAAGCAAACACAGTCATGATTACCAAACGCATCAGCACCCAACAAATCCTCGCCAACTTGCAACATAAAATCGAGCAGCGCCTACCTATTATGATCTCGTCCGCAGGTAGTGGTCTGGTCGCAAAACTTCAAGAGCAGTGCGGCACCGACTGCATTAATACCTTTTCAGGAGCCCGACTTCGAGCCAATGGCATGGGTACCATGTCGATGATGTGGCCGATCCTCGATTCCAACAAACAAACACTCGACTACACTCGTGAAGACATCATGCCGGCACTTGACGGCAAAGCCTTTGTCTGCGCCTGCCTGAATGCCAACGACCCGCTCAAGGACATGCGTATGGTGCTTCAAGAGTGCAAGGACATGGGTGTCAACTCAGTGTCGAATATCGGTCCATCGATCTCCTACGTCGACCACGATTCCGAAATCTACAAGGTGATGACCTCGGCCGGTATCACCATCGATAACGAAATTGAAATGCTCAAATTGGCCAAGGAGGAAATGGATATGGTCAGTATTGGCTTGGCCTTCACGCTCGAAGATTCCATCCGCATCTGCGCCGAAGCAAAGCCACACATTTTTTGCTACCACGCCGGAACGACCAAAGGCGGTATCAAAGGCTACGATAATGGTATGACCATTGAAGAAACCGCCGAGCAGACGGAATACGCTTACCAAAAATGCCGTGAAGTCCACCCCGAGGTCATCCTCGTTGGTCATGGCGCAGCCATGGAGAACCCGGACGATGCCCAGTATATGCTCGACCACACCTCTGGACATGGATTCTGGACCGGCTCATCCACTGAACGCCTTCCCATTGAACGGGCAGTGACCCAGGCCGCATCTGAATTTACCTCTCTCCGCTTCTCCAAGTAATCCCCCCCTCAACTCAAAAAACCTCAGATCATGAAAACCATTGCCATTCTGGCCACGCTCGACACCAAAGCTGCCGAAGCCGACTTCATGCGGCAACAAATTGAAGATCTTGGTGGTCAGGCGATTCTCATGGACTTGGGCTTACTTGGTGAGCCTTCTACCAAGGTCGACATCACCAAAGAAGAAGTCATCTGTGCCGGAGGAAGTTCTCTTGAAGAACTTCTCCAAAGCCCTAGCCGTGAAAAATCCAACCCGGTCATTGTCGCTGGAGCAACCAAACTCACACTCGAGCTTCAGCGCAGTGGAAAAATTCATGCGGTGGTGACACTCGGAGGCACCCAGGGCACCTCGACCTGCGGCCCTATTTTGCAAGCACTCCCCTATGGGTTCCCCAAGGTGATGCTCTCAACCGCTGCCTCGGGCGACACCTCCCCCTTTGTCGGAATCAAAGACATCACCATGATGTTTGCCGTCAGTGACATTCTGGGCTTGAACGTTTTCTCTCGAAAGATCCTCGCCAATGCCGCTGCGGCAGCTTGGGGAATGGCTCAGTCCGATGTATGCATTACCCAATCCACAGCCAAGGGAGTCATTGGCATGTCTAACCTCGGCGTTCTCACCCAGGGGGCGATGCATGCCATCCATCTCTTCGAACAAGCAGGCTATGAAGTGATCACCTTCCACGCCATCGGAGCGGGTGGCGATGCCATGGAACAAATGATGAAAGAAGGAATCATCACCGCTGTCTTTGACTATGCCCTCGGGGAAATCGCCGACGGCTGCTTCGATGCCCTCCGAGCATCCGGCCCGGAACGTCTCACCACCGCCGGCAAGCTCGGCCTTCCGCAGGTGATTTGCCCGGGTGGATCCGAACACCTCGGACTGCTGGTCAGCAAGCCCAACGAAGTCCCTCCAGGATGGGAAGACCACCAGATCACCTGGCATACCCCTTACGTATTTGTGCCTCGTCTCAATGCTAAAGAACAAAGCAAAGTGGCCAAGACGATTGCCGACCGTCTGCAACATGCAAAAGAAAAAACATGTTTCCTCATGCCCCTCAAAGGGGTCAGCAGCTACTCAGCTGAAGGAGGAGAACTCTACAACCCCGAACTTGACGCAGCCTACTGGGACTCTCTGAAGAAGGAACTTCCTGAGAACATCCAAATCGAAGCTCTCAACCTAACAGCTGAAGACCCTGAATTTGTACAACACGCGGTTACGACTCTCATCAAAATGATCGAAAACTAACATTACACTTTTACTAACAAACCAACCAACTACCAAACCCAAAACTATAATACAATTATGGCAGACCTAGACGACATCAGAGACGGAGACAACTTCGGACTCAACACTCCAGCAGACACAAGTGCATTTTACCTCAAAGGTATGAATAGCGCTTCGTGGGGAATTAAAAACCGCATGTCCCGTATCTTCAACCGTGATTCAGGGCGCACCGTAATGCTGGCCTTCGACCATGGCTTCCTTATGGGACCCACATCCGGACTTGAGCGCATCGACCTCAATATTGCCCCCCTCGCCGAAGAAGCAGACTGTTTGATGGGATGCCGCGGCATGATCCGCACCTGTATCCCGGCAGAGAACACCAAACCCATCTGCCTACGGACAGACAGCGGAACCACCATCCTCACGGAAATGAATCACAACGTCCTCATCTCCGAGCAAGATGCCATCGGCATGAACGTATCGGCCATGGCCGCCATGCTCGCCATTGGTGATGCTGATACCGAAGCCTCCACCATCGCCAACTTCAGTCGCCTGGTTGACATTGGCAACAAATACAGCATCCCCGTCATGGGAGTGACCGCTGTTGGCAAAGACATGACTCGTGACTCCCGCTACTTCGGACTGGCTTCCCGTGTCTGCGCCGAGAACGGTGCCAGCATTGTTAAAACCTACTACACCGAGGGTTTTGAAAACGTCGTTGCCGCATGCCCGGTCCCCGTCGTTATCGCTGGAGGTAAAAAACTCCCCGAACTCGAGGCTCTCGAGCTCTGTTATAAGGCAATCCAATGTGGAGCGTCCGGAGTCGATATGGGACGCAACGTCTTCCAATCCGAAGCTCCCCTCGCAATGATGAAAGCGGTCAAAGCCGTCGTTCACAACAACGCGACACCAGCTGAAGCATTCGATCTCTTCAACACCCTGAAGAACGAAAACTAACCTAAACAAAGCAAGGTGGGCTGACCATCGGCCCACCTTGCTTTTTCTTATCCCCATGAGCTATACAGAACGACTCAACAGGCTTCGATGCGCTACACAAAGCGCGCCCATTCTTAGCATCGGCACCTTGACAGGAAACATGATGCATCAGGCCAATGACATCCAACTCCTCGAAGAGGCCGGCATTCAACTCCTCCACCTCGATGTCATGGACGGAACGGTGTGGCCTAAAATATCCGTTGGCTCAGGATTTTTGTCAGGACTTCAAACGCAGCTCATCAAAGATGTCCACTTACTCACAAGCCACCCGGAAAAACACATCGGCGATTTTGTATCCGCCGGAGCTGACATCATCACCATTCAAATTGAACACTGCCAAGATATCGGAGCTACACTCAATCAAATCCGTGAAGCCGGGGCACTCGCCAGCGCCGGCATTTACCCCACGACCCCAATCGAAGAACTGCTACCATATCTAGAACTCTGCGATGTCGTATTCATTCTCGCCATCGGCCCCGAAACAGGAAGTCAATCCTTCTTTGACGTCGTAGCCAAACGCATCACACAACTTCGCGAACTCAACCCGGACCTCATCCTCGCTGTGGACGGAGCCGTCAAAAAAGAGACCGCCGGCGAAATTGCCTCGATGAAACCAGACCTCATCGTCAGTGGCAGCGCCATTTTCAATGGCCATGACGCCACAGCAAACATCCATGAGATGAATCAAATTATCTCCACAGCCACCGAATAACCCTCACCACACCCCAGCATTATTATGTCCCAAAAACTCATTCAACAGGCCGAAGCACGAAAGGCTGCCTTTGATTACACCCAAGTCACAGCTCTCCAACCACACCTTGGAAAAGTCGCCATCGTCACCGGCGCCGCAGGCGGCATAGGTCGGGCCACCGCAGAAAAACTCCACGCCGATGGAGCCACCGTCGTAGGTCTCGATATCAACCCCGCCGTCACCAAGAATCTTCAAGGTCAGGGGCTCAGTGGCGCTGTCTGTGACATCACGGATGACACGGCACTCCAACAAGCCGTCGACAAAGTGGTCTCAGACCATGGAGGGCTCGATATCATTGTGGCCAACGCTGGCATTTTCAAATCCGGGGAATTCATTGAAGAGCTCGATGATACCTGGGACCTCCACATCAAAATCAACCTAACAGCAACGCAGCGCTTCCTCAAGTTCTCCATCCCTTACCTCAAAGTGGGCATCAAGGCTTCGATCATCATCATGGGGTCTCGGAATTTTTCTGCCCCAGGCCCGGGTGCCGCAGCCTACTCCGTCACCAAAGCCGGGGTCACCCAGTTGGCTCGTGTCGCAGCCCTTGAGCTGGCGCCATTCGGAGTACGGGTCAATACGCTCCACCCCGATGCCGTGTTCGACACCGAACTATGGACCGATGAAGCCCTCGAAAAGTCCGCAGCCCGATACGGCATGAGTGTGCAGGAATACAAAACCAAAAACCTGCTCCACACAGAAATCAAATCCACCGATATTGCCCAACTCGTCAGCACGGTCGCCGGTCCGGCATTCCATGCCACCACAGGTGCCCAAATACCCATCGACGGTGGAAACGACCGTGTCATATAATCATAAAATACGCGCAACGCATGAAAGAATATGCACAGAACCACGATATCTTGTTTCAAACTATGAATAACACCATCAAACCTTTCATCCTCGTGTCAGCCCTGACACCCCAACTCCTCGGTGCCCAGCCGAGCGATCATCTGGTCTTCGAGGGAAACTCGGGCCCGGGAAAAGGAAAACACGTCGTTTTTCTATCCGGTGATGAAGAATACCGCTCGGAAGAATCCATGCCAATGATGGCTCAGCTGATGGCTGAGCTTGGCTTCAAATGCTCGGTCCTCTTTTCATTGAATAACAAAGGCATTGTCGATCCAAACAATCAAAAAAGTCTCTCTCATTCCGAGGCTCTGGATTCAGCAGATGCCATCGTCATGTGTGTCCGTTTCCGCAACTGGGAAGATCAGGCCATGCAGCGCTTTGATCAAGCTTTCGAACGAGGAACCCCCATCGTAGCACTGCGCACCAGCACTCATGCCTTCAAATTCCCCAAAACGAGCAAATGGGCAAAATACAGTTTTAATGCCAAACCAGAAACCGGCTGGGATAAAGGCTTTGGTCGTCAGGTTCTCGGTGAAACTTGGGTCAACCACCACGGTGTTCACAAAAAGGAAGGAACCCGTTCAGTCATTGAAGAGGCTAACAAAAACCATCCCATCCTTCAAGGCGTAGGAACCATCTTTGGAACATCCGACGTCTATGGAGCCTCCCCACTGAAACCATCCACCATCTTGCTGCGCGGCGAAGTGACCAAAACCCTTGAGGCGGACTCCCCGGCGGTTGAAGGCAAAAAAAACAAGCCTATGCAACCGATTGCCTGGACGCGTGAGTTCAAGCAAGCAAACGGTAAAACGAACAAAATCCTCACCACCACCATGGGAGCAGCTACGGATCTATCCGATGCCAACCTGAGGCGCCTTGTCGTCAATGGGGTGTTCTGGGGAATGGATATGAATGTCCCCAAAGATATCTCAGTCGATACTCCAGGCGAATACAAGCCATCCAAGTATAGCTTCAACGCCTTCAAAAAAGGATTAAAACCAAGCGACTTTGTCTTGAGCCCCGCCACTCCGTCAAAAAAGACTGAAGCCAAGACCGAATCAAACAACATTAGGATCAAGCAAAACGAACATATCACCTTGCTTGGTAGCGGCCTTGGCTCGCGCATGAACCACTTCGGACACTTTGAAACCGATTTGCAATTGCGCTTCCCTAACAACAAACTTATCATTCGCAACCTCTGTGATGAAGGCAACACCCCGGGGTTTCGCCCCCACCCCGGTCGCCCATCTCCCTGGGCATTCCCCGGAGCCGAAAAATTTCAAACCGAATTGAAAAAAGGCTCCGGTAGCCAAGGCCGCTTTGAGTCTCCCGACCAATGGCTGACCCGGCTCAAGACGGATACAATCATTGCCTTTTTCGGCTTTAACTCCTCATTCAACGGCCCGGCGGGATTGGATAGCTTCCGAGAGGAACTCGACGGATTCATCAAACATACATTGGCGCAAAAGTACAATGGTAAAGAGCGCCCTCAATTGGTTCTGGTATCACCCACAGCCGTTCAAGACTTATCAAGCACTCATGGCACACCTGACGGTAAATCCATCAACGCCAACTTGAAACTCTACACGGAAGCCATGCAGGAAGTGGCAACGGCAAACAAGATCCCCTTTGTGGATGTTTTCTCCCCCTCCCTCGCCATTTTTTCCCGTAGCACCAAACCCCTCACCGTAGACGGAGCCCTGCTCAATGACAGAGCCTACCGCTGGCTTGCCCAACGGCTCAGCACGAGCCTCTTCGGTAAAACCCATACCGATACCACTCACAAAGCACTTGTTCACGATGCCGTGATGGAAAAAAACTGGTGTTGGATGAAGGACTATAAAATCGCCAACGGCGTGCACGTCTACGGGCGTAGATACAAGCCATTCGGCCCGCAAAACTATCCAGACGAACTCATCAAAACCCGCGAAATGACCAAACTGAGGGACCATGCCATCTGGCGTGCTCTGGAAGGTAAAAAGTCCGATCTGGCAAAAGCGGATGCCAAAACCCACCCACTTCCCGAGGTGCCGTCTAACTACAAGCCCAGCAATAAAAACGGCAGTCCAGAATATCTCCCGGGATCAAAGTCGGAAACCAAAATCGAGGTTGCTGACGGTTACAAAATCGAACTCTTTGCCTCCGAGCGTGAGTTTACGGATCTCGCCAACCCGGTTCAGATATCTTTCGATAACAAAGGCCGACTCTGGGTAGCCACAATGCCAAGCTACCCACACTATAAAATCGGAGACCCCAAACCTTCCGACAAACTCATCATCTTTGAAGATACCAATGGCGATGGCAAAGCGGACAAACAAACAACCTTTGCTGACGACCTCCATATCCCGATCGGCTTTGAGATCACCGACCATGGAGTCTACGTATCTCAAAGCGACAGCCTCGTCCTACTGAAAGACACCGACGGCGATGACCGCTACGACACGAAGGAAATCGTCCTCAGTGGATTTGACGACCACGATACCCACCACGCCATCAGTGCATTCTGCGCCGATCCATCCGGGGCCATCGTGATGGGAGAAGGAGTCTTCCTCCATTCCAACGTCGAAACCATTTATGGTCCCCAACGTGGAACCAACGGTGGCTTCTTTCGCTACTCCCCACAAAGAAAAAAGCTGATTCGTTATGCCCAGTACAGTATTCCCAACCCCTGGGGCATCGCCTACGACAGCTACGGGCAGGACTTCTTCATCCACACCTCCGGCCCCTCAGCCTCATGGATGCTGCCGGGAACCGTCAAACCCCGCTACGGAGTAAACCTCAAGGCTCCCGACGTTCTCACCAGCAATAAAGTGCGCCCAACCTCCGGACTGGAAATAGTATCCAGCAGCCACTTCCCAGATAACGTTCAGGGGGACATCCTCATCAATAACAACATCGGGTACCTTGGCGCCAAGCAACACCAAGTGGTGGAAAATGGAACAGGCTTCAGCACCAAGTACCGACAGGACCTATTTAAATCAGCAGACAAAAACTTCCGCCCCGTCGATCTCGAATTTGCCCCCGACGGATCGCTCTACATCGCGGATTGGCACAACGCCTTGATCGGCCACATGCAACACAATGCTCGTGACCCGTTCAGAGATCATGCGCACGGGCGGATCTATCGTCTAACCTATCCCTCAAGACCTTTGGTGAAGCCGGCGTCCGTCGACGGAGCCAGCATCAGCACCCTGCTCGACAACCTGACACTGCCGGAATACCGCACACGTTACCGTACTCGCCGGGAGCTCAGAGGTCGCGACGCCGATGACGTGTTACCCGCATTAAAGGCATGGGCTGCAGCACAAACAAATGAGCGCCACAAACTTGAAGCCCTCTGGGTTTCGTGGGGACTCAATCAAGTTGACGAGGCTCTCCTCAAGCAGCTCTTGAAATCCCAAGACCACAAAATTCGATCAGCTGCGGTCCGGGTCCTGCGCTTCAATGAGCACCTGATTGAAGATCAAGCATCCCTCTTGATGGTCGCAGCCAATGACGACCACGGACGAGTTCGCCTCGAAGCCATCGCCGCAGCCTCATGGATCGGTAAGGAACAAGGGCTCCCCATCGTCGAAGCAGCTGGAAACAAAGCAGTGGACAAATACATCAAACAATCCCTGACGACCAGCAAAGCCCATTTGCAGGGAGAAAGCTCAGCCAGCGAGAAAAAACACGTCGTCAAGACCCATCTCAAAGGTAAAGCCAAGCAACTCTACCTCAAGGGTGCTGAAATCTACGAGCGGGAAGGTCATTGCGGCACCTGCCATCAAGCCGACGGCAAAGGTTTACCCGCATCCGGGTTCCCCCCACTCAGCAAAACCAAGTGGGCCATTGGCAGTGAAGACCGACTGATCAAACTGACCCTCAAAGGTCTGCATGGCCCGATCGAAGTACTTGGAAAACCATACCCCGGCCAGGTGCCCATGACCCCCTTTGAAGGCATGCTCAATGATGAGGAGATTGCTTCGGTGCTCACCTATGTCAGAAACTCCTTTGGAAACAAAGCATCGGCCATCACACCACAAAAAGTGCAAGCCATCCGAGCGGAAGTCAAAGGCAAGCAAGGCTTCTACAACCCGGATGAACTACTCAAGGAACACCCCCACCAATAAATACTGACCACCCACAATCGCGGATGACAGCAAGATAAAGGATTCAAAGCGCCCCAACCCATTTTTGATACGGTTGGGGTTGTTTTTTCAGGATCAAACACACAACGCCGTATTTGATCGCCATATCATCGCAGCTTTTCCAGCTAAAGGGCACCTCTAAGAAATAGGGCGATTTTCGTTTAAGCCAAGGCTCCCGTCACTGACAGAAACCACGAAACCACGAAAGACAGGGCTATATCCCGGCGGGGCTAATACCATTTGAGTGGTTCGTTTGTCGGAATGGCGGGGTTCGTTTGGTCTTGTTTTCATCTCGGCTATCGTCCCGTCAATTTTATACCAAGTAGCAAAACAGACGGGACGATTGCCGAGATAAATTTCTGTTTTGGCAAGGCGCGACGATGGAATGGTGCGGGCACCATGACTGAGGAGAAACGCAGCCAGAACAGAAATTTATCCGGAACTCTGGTAGACCACGAAGTGCATTTCCTCACAGCTTTAAAACTTTCAATCGTCTCATCTGTTTTGCGGAGTGGTATTACTACTTGGTATGAGCCTCCATTTCACGGTTCATCCCTTCGGGCCCAATGCTAGCTTTTGCAAATCAACCCATCGTTTCGATGGTATTTCAAATCGCATAGAACGTTTTTCTTGATCCATGTTCGAGAGATAGGATCCCATACCGTCTGCATCAATCGCCAGCAACAAATTATTGTGCTCTGTTTGATTCAACGACGGAAAGAAACGTCGACCTTGATAATTAAACCGATCAAGTAACCGTCAATCCTCATACGGTGACGCGTATAAACACACACCCGAAGTATACAGATCGCGCTCGGGTTTACCCCCCTAGACAAGAAGGCATCTACTTCTTCCGACTACGCTCGAGATCGTAGTCAAGCGGAGTAACTGCTCCATCACGTGGACGTTGCTGAACCCCCTCAGGCAACCAATCGTCCTGAAGCGGTCCGATATATCCTTCCTTACGAGGTTTGCTGTCAGGATTGGCCAAATGGTAACGAACGACTTCGAGAAAGCGGTCCGTGTCCACCTTACCTTTGAATTCTTCCAGCAACTGACCTTCCCGGTATACCCGAAGCGTCGGCACATTGTGAATTTGAAGTCGATCCATCAGCTCGATATTCCGTCCGGCCAGCACTTTGGCAATCAACACCTTGGATGGCAAGCGGTTGACAGACTCATCAAATTCCGACTTTTCACTATATGAACCCGAGGTTTCTTCGTGATGGAAATCAACAATCACCAGACGACCTGGCTCTTTAATGACGGCATCAAACTCAGCCCCGTCAACCATACGGACCTCAGCATACTCCCCCTGAAGAAAGACCTGCTCCAATCCTGTAACCACCACACTGGCCATCTGAAATACCACATTCCGCGCGCGCTCGGATGCGGGCAGCACAATAGCACCAGCAGCAAGGCATAGGTAGAAAAAGGTTTTCACAATAAATTCAGAAATAGGGGGTCAGTAATGGGTCAGGCAGCGCAATGCGCTTCGGCAAGATTTAATGCGTGGAATTCAAATAAGCTGGTTAAGTTCTTACTTTAAGTTGGGCTTCAAATTGTTGTTGTTCGAACCATTGAAAACGCTCTGTGATGATTGTTCTCTGGTTCGTTTGTTCCCCTGTAAACCCAACTCCTAATACACCACATCCCCTACCTCTCATACCAGCATCCGTATCCGACAACTTCCATGATGAGGTTATTTCTGTGACGTTTCTCAGCGATTTTGGGCTCGTGAGGCACGTGCAATGAGTAATTTTCTACTCTCTGTGCCACAAAGTATGGACTAGTGAAACGATTATCACAAGATTTAAAGTTATTTTTTTGTAATTTATTCAATCCCCCTTCACATATCCCTATCTTTACAAGCAGCTTTTCCCGCCATTTATCTTGATAACCAGTGCGTTCTATGCCATTCCCCCGCCCGCATGGCCGACAAGCGTTTCCAATCTTTACCCGGGTTTCGGGATTTCACCCCGCGTGACTGCGCAATCCGCAACTACCTTTTCTCCGTTTGGAAAGAGGTGGCCCACCGTTACGGCTTTGTTGAATATGAAGCTCCGATTGTCGAATCAACAGACCTCTACCTCAAAAAATCAGGAGGCGAACTGACGACCCAGCTGTTTCGCTTTGAAGACCAAGGCGGCAGAGACATCACCCTGCGCCCGGAGCTGACCGCATCGCTGGCCCGGATCGTCGGAGCCAACCAGCGCGACTACCCTAAACCACTGAAATGGTTCGAAATCGGCCCCTGCTTTCGCTACGAAAAACCACAAAAAGGCCGTGGCCGGGAATTTATCCAGTTCAATGCTGACATCCTGGGCGAAAAATCCGCACATGCGGATGCCGAGCTGATCGCTCTGGCGATCGACACCATGCTGGCACTTGGATTCAAGCAGGGTGACTTCGTCATCCGGGCATCAGACCGACAAAGCTGGCTAAGCTTCTGTGAACAACACGGCATTGACGATCCGTCTGAGTTCTTGCCGATCATCGATCGACTGGAAAAACTCAAGCCTGAGGCCATCGCGGAAAAACTGGCAGCATTCCAAGTGACCCGTGAGCAAGTCGATGCATTCATCAGCAATCCGGAGAATGCATCAGACGATTTTAAATCCATCCAAGCGGACCTCGATGCCCGAGGGCTCAGTCAATTCCTCGAGCTCGACCTCACGATTGTTCGGGGCCTCGCCTACTACACCGGTGCTGTCTTTGAGATTTTCGACATCAAAAAGTCGATGCGTGCCGTGGCTGGAGGCGGCCGATACGATGGCCTGCTCGCGACCCTCTCTGACGGATCGGCGGATTTACCCGCCACCGGATTTGCCATGGGCGACATGGTCATCCGGAACTTCATTGAAGAGACGCCCCATGCCAAGATGGAAATGGAAGCTTGGCTGCAACGCAATGCCCCCTGCGATGTTTTTGTTGTCCTTGCCGACGATTCAAAACGCAGCCAGGCTCTGGGCATCATCTCCCGACTCCGTTCAGCCGGAGTCGCTGTTGACTTCCCGCTGTCACGATTGAATGTTGGCAAACAGTTTAAAAAAGCCGAACAATCCGGCGCCCGCTTTGCCTTGGTGGTTGGGGCTGAATTTCCAGAAATGCAGCTTAAATCCCTCTCTTCACGCACCGAACAACGAATCGCTCCTGAAGAAAATCCTGTAGACGTCATCCTCCACCAGATCACCCAGCCTGACGGGCCTCTGATCGCCTGACCAGGCAAGCCAGAAAAACACCAACCCTACCACCCTTTTTCTCCCCCCCTCACTACCCACATTTTTTTACAATGAGAACGCATACATGTAACGAACTTCACCACTCCAACATTGGAGAAACCGTCACCCTGATCGGCTGGGTCAACTCAAACCGGGACCACGGCGGTGTCGCCTTCATCGACCTCCGTGACCGCGAAGGCATGACCCAGGTTGTCTTCCGTCCGGAAGAAAACGCCAAAGCTGCCGAACTTGCGAAGTCATTGCGCAGCGAGGACATGATCCAAGTTTCCGGTAAGGTGGAAGAACGCCCTGAAATCGACGGCAACTCAACCGTCAACCCCGACATGGCCACCGGCTCCATTGAAATTTCAGCCTCCGAGCTTGTCATCGTTAATAAATCCGAAGTGCTCCCCTTCCAACTCGATAAGGAGTTGTCCAATGAGGACCTCCGGATGAAGTACCGCTACCTCGACCTGCGTCGCGCCCGGATGACCCGCAACCTCCGTCTGCGCCACCGGATCACCCAGTCGACCCGAAACTTTCTCGATGCAGACGGATACTGCGAAATCGAAACGCCGATCCTCTCAAAATCCACTCCTGAAGGTGCCCGCGATTTTCTGGTCCCCTCACGGATGCATCCCAATCACTTCTACGCGCTACCTCAGGCACCGCAGCAATACAAACAGCTCCTGATGTGCGGAGGGATCGAAAAATACTTCCAAATCGCCCGCTGCTTCCGCGATGAAGACCTACGCGCCGACCGCCAACCGGAATTCACCCAGATCGACATTGAGTCCTCATTTGTCACCCCAGACGACATGCACGGACTCATCGAAGGGCTGCTCGGCAAGGTCTTCAAGGATGCTCTCGGGGTCGAGATTCCGGCATCCTTCGACCGCATGACTTACGTCGATGCGATGAACACCTACGGATCGGACAAACCCGACCGCCGTTTCGAATATCATTTGACCGAACTTAGCGAAGAGCTCAAGGACTGCGAATTCCGCGTCTTTTCGGGAGCGATCGCCAATGGCGGAGTCGTCAAGGCGATCAACGCCAAAGGCTTTGCCGGAGCGACCCAAGGACAAATCGAAAAACTGACCCAGACAGCGATCGAAGCCGGATCAAAAGGTTTGGCCTACATCCAGGCCCGTGACGTTGACCGCTCAACCTGGCGCTCCCCCTTTGTCAAACGCATGACCGATGAGGAAGTCGAAGCCCTTCGCGAAAAACTCAACATCGAACCAGGCGACCTCATCCTGTTTGGAGCCGGCGAATGGGAATCCGTCTGCGAAGTGTTGGGCAGGATTCGTTTGGAATGCGCCAACCTTCAAAACCTGCTGGAAGGCAACGAGGAGCTGAACTTCCTCTGGGTCACCGAGTTTCCGCTTCTCGGATTCGACGAAGAAGAAAACAAATGGAACGCCGTGCACCACCCGTTCACCCGCCCGATCCCCGAAGACGTCGATCAACTGATTGCCGCCACCAAAGCCGAACTTGATGACGAAAGCCAACGCTACGCCGGCCTGCGAGCCCAAGCCTACGATGTGGTACTCAACGGTTACGAACTGGGTGGAGGCTCCATCCGAATCCACGAAGCTGAACTTCAAAGTGCCATGTTCACCGCGCTCGGAGTCACCGAGGAAGAAAAGGAAAGCATGTTCGGCCACATTCTCGAAGCCTTCAAGTTTGGTGCACCTCCACACGGAGGCATCGCCCTCGGCCTCGACCGACTGGCCATGCTCATCTGTGGTGAGTCCTCGATCCGTGAGGTGATCGCCTTCCCTAAAAACAACCGGGGAATGGACATCATGTCCGCATCCCCAGCTGCGGTCGATTTCAAACAGTTGCGCGAGCTTCGCATCCAGAGCACTGTGAAGGACAAACCAAAAGCCTAACCCATTCAACAAATGACTTGGAACGATCAATTCCTCAAACTCTTCGAACGCTGCCTCGAACAATACCGGGGCGGCAATGATGACTTCCATTCTTACTACAGTGAGGATGACATCGAATTCCTCGCATCCATTGGGTACAAACCCCGCGAATTGTTCGACTTCGTCGAGGATCTCGCAGATGAGGGGGAACCAACCGAATCAACAGCCCTATTGGTAGCCGCCGTTCGGCGCGACTATTTCCTCACGATTCAAAAAGGCATCCACAGCGACAAGGAAATCACCACCGACGACCTCCCAACCTTTGGAGACACGCTCGGCGAGCTGGCTTACCTGCCAAGAATCCTGACCAAGGCCCGAGCCAAACTCAGCGGAGAACTCGACCCTAACATCATGTTCGGCTGCGGAGGTGACCGCAAGTTCCTCCGGGAAAATGGCAATATCCATCCTGCGGATTTCCTACGCCATGTCTGGGCGGCTGACAAGGATGACAAGGCAGTGCTTGACTACGTCTTGTCCCAACGACCGCAATAAGCCCGAGCCCCGGCAAGCATTAGCCTCTTCATTTACACCCATCCAAGCATGAAAGATTACAAAGGAGAACAAATCCTCGTCGTCACCCGCGATCTGCTGAACAGCCTCGGCAGCTTCCAAGGGATCAACACCCAAGTCGAGGACTACCTCCCGTCTCTGCTCAATCCGGAGAATAACTTTTTCATGGACCGTGGAGCGGCCGAAGAAGACCCCAGCCACAAACAACTCATCCCCTACTGCATTTTCCGGGTAAAACAGGATGAAACTACCCGCTACCTCCACTACACCCGTGGTAAATCCGGCGGCGAATCCCGACTCCACGCCAGTGGATCTGTCGGCATCGGCGGCCACATCAACCCGGTGGACCAACGTAACGACGCTCTCGGAAAAGAAACCTACATGGCAGGAGTAGAACGCGAGATCGACGAAGAACTGAATCTTACCGGCGATCACAGCAACCGGATCATCGCACTGCTCAATGATGACTCCAACAGCGTAGGAGAAGTTCATCTGGGAGTCGTCCACCTGATCGACCTTGAATCCGACCAGGTCAGAGCAAACGAAGACGCCATCGCCAACCTCGGCTTACTCACTCTTGAAGAACTCCGTGGAGAACTCTATGAACGGCTCGAAACCTGGAGCCAACTCTGCGTCGATGTGCTCGATAGCGTCGACTGAAGCCATCCCGACCGTGACCCGGTTTTTATTTCCAGCGCTTGATTTATCTTAGCCCTCAGGCATGATTCGAAGGTGCCTGTTACCTTTGACTCGTTTGAAACTGGAAAACCGTTCCGCCATTGTTGCGATTGCGGGTGCGAGTTGGTTCACGCCGAGATGTACATCATCAACCAATCGTTTGCCGGCGATGAATGTGTCTTTGAGTTTGCCCTTTGTATGGATTGCCGTGAAAAAATGCACAACCAACTCTCCGAGCCATCGAAAGTTGCCATGTTCGATTTCATGCACGACCACATCGACATGGAACAACGGGAAGAGCAGCTTGGCACCGACTCAGCCACCGAGGATTATATTACAAGCTGCATCACCTGCCACCAACCACGCTCGGCAACCAACGGCTACACACTGGGCGCCATGTTCGCCGGCCACGAACTCATCAAGGGGCCCTTCCCCATGCTGATGTGCAGCACCTGCGAAGAAGCGCTCGCTGACAGCCTGTCCGATGAAACCCGCAAAGTCTGGGACCGTTTCATCGCAGAAAATTTCCCCGGGCCACCATCCGAAGTCAAGCTCCCCACCGGTTCCAAACCCGTCCTGATCTAACTATCCCCCTTGCATTCATCCGAAGTCCATGTCTCTCACCACCGTTCTAGACACCATCGAAAAAGGTACCATCTACCTCGAAAACAAAGGCATTGATGACGCCAGACGCAATATGCAACTACTGGTCATGCACCAACTCGGTTGCTCCAGAGTCGAACTCTACATGCAATTCGACCGACCAATGGAAGAATCTGAACTGACACCTCTGCGCGAGCAATTACTCCAGCGAGGCCGCGGTGTGCCACTTCAACACCTGCTTGGAACCGTAGAATTCTATCGGCGCGAATTTAAAACGGACGCCAGGGCCCTGATCCCGCGCCCGGAAACCGAAGAACTTGCGGACATTTTACTGAAGCACCCGGAGCTCCAAGCTCCCCCGCTATCAGAGCCTGAAATACCGGCCCCCAGTCATCTGGCGGAAACTGACACGGATAAACCAGAGGGAAGCGATACGGCAGAAGAGCCAGAACCATCGACGGATGACCAACGTCTAAGGATTCTCGACATGGGAACCGGCACCGGTGTTCTCGGCCTCACACTGGCAGCCGAATTCAGCGGACGCTGTCAGGAGGTGCTGCTCGCCGATATTTCAAAAGAGGCGTTGAGTCTGGCCAAGGAAAACACCGAACTACTAGGAACGCCCCGCTATCAACTCATTCAGACAGACCTCTTCTCACAATTACAAGGTGAACAGTTCCACCTGATTGTTGCCAATCTTCCCTACATCCCGGAAAGCGACCGCGACTCTCTGTCCTCCGAAGTGATGAACGACCCCACGACGGCACTCTTCGGAGGAAAAGATGGGCTGGACATCATTCGCGATTTCATCCAACAAGCGCCCTCACATTTACACCCCGGCGGTATGATCGCATTGGAGATCGGGTACGACCAAGCCCCAGAAGTCGAATCCCTACTCCAACAACGTGGTTTCCAATCGATCCAAACACACCAAGACTTAAATCAGGTTTCTCGCTTTCCCATCGCCATCTTTCCTTAATCTCCCTCAACCGATAACCAACCACCACGATCCATGGATAAACTCTTCGTTCACGGCGGCCATACCCTGCAGGGGGCGGTCCACATCTCCGGCTCAAAAAATGCTTCTCTGCCAATCCTTGCAGCAACCCTGCTGACAGGTGAAACCTGTATCATCCGCCGCGTCCCCGATGTTTCGGACACCAACTACATGATCCAAATCCTCGCTGCGCTCGGTGCCGAGGTCGAACGATCCAGTGGAACCGTACGCATCACCGCCGGAACGATCGACCACGACGCGCCTTATGAAATTGTCCGCAAAATGAGAGCATCCATCTGCGTGATGGGACCGCTGCTCGCGCGCCTTCACAAAGCCAGCGTCTCACTACCCGGTGGCTGTGTGATCGGCGACCGCCCGGTCGACCTCCACCTGAAAGGGCTCGAAGCCCTCGGAGCCAAGATCGACATGGAAGGCGGCAACATGCACATCGAAGCGGCTGAAGGGCTACACGGAAGTGAGTGCGACCTCAGTGGCAAGCACGGTCCCACCGTGTTGGGAACCGATAACATGATGATGGCGGCGGTTCTTGCGGAAGGCACCACGGTGATTGAATCCGCAGCCTGTGAACCTGAAGTTGTCGACCTCGCCAATTTCCTCAACAAAATGGGAGCCAAAATCACCGGTGCCGGGACACGCAGAATCACGGTCGAAGGAGTCGATAAGCTCAACGGCGTCGAGCACACGGTGATTCCTGACCGAATCGAGGCAGGCACGTTCATGGTCGCCGCAGCCATGGCTGGATGCCCGGAAAAGGGAGTCACTCTTCACCGGGTTTGCCGTGAAGACTTGGTCCCTGCCACCGAAAAACTTGTCGAATCAGGACACCAAGTAGAATTCAATGAAGCGGGAACCAGCTGTACCGTCACGCCGGGACAAAACCCGATTGGAGCCAATATTGTGACAGCCCCCTTCCCTGGGTTCCCAACCGACATGCAGGCCCAGTTCACAGCCCTGTTTGCCATCACCCCGGGAATCTCTGTGGTTGAAGACACCATCTTCCCCCAGCGTTTCATGCACTGCGCCGAAATGACCCGGATGGGTGCCGACATCAAAGTGGACAATGGCACAGCGGTCATCCAAGGGTCCTCCGACATGTCTGGAGCCCCAGTGATGGCCTCCGACCTGAGAGCATCAGCAGCCCTCGTTCTTGCGGGACTTTGCTCCAAGGGAACCACGGAAATCAACCGACTCTATCATATCGACCGCGGATACGAAAACATCGATGACAAACTCATCATGTTAGGAGCCAACATCGAACGGGTCCGGGAATAGGCAAACACAGCCAATGAAATAATGGAGTGCCGGAAAACGTAATGGGATCGTAACGCTTGCAACACACATACACCAAGCGCTCCCACTACACTCTCCCTGCTCTTATGTCTCATTCCTTGCACACCCACTGGTTCCGTAGTTTCAGCATCCTCAGTCTACTCACAGTACTTTGCTTATCGCTTCACACGGTTTCCGCAGCTTCCCCCAAACAACCTAACATTCTATTCATCCTGCTCGACGATTTGGGAAAAGAGTGGGTTGATTGTTATGGGGCCGAAGGCATCGAACTCCCCAACATCAACAAGCTGGCGGACTCGGGCATGCAATTCAGCAACGCCTACTCGATGCCACAGTGCACCCCCAGCCGGGTCACCCTGCTTACCGGCCAATACCCATACACCCATGGATGGGTCAACCACTGGGATGTTCCACGCTGGGGTGGTGGCTGCCACTTCGATCCGGCAAAAAACCCATCCCTTCCACGAGTGCTAAAAAAAGCAGGCTATGCCACAGCTGCGGCAGGTAAGTGGCAAATCGACGACTTCCGTGTCGAACCCGAAGCCATGCAAACAGTCGGCTTTGACGACTACTGTATGTGGACTGGTTATGAAGCCGGGGTCAAAGCCAGCTCCAAGCGATATTGGGACCCCTACATTCATACCCGCAGTGGCAGCAAAACCTATCCGGGCCAATTCGGAGAAGACATCTTCACCGATTTTCTGATATCATTCATGAAGAAGAACAAGGACAAGCCCATGTTCCTCTATTACCCGATGTGCCTTCCTCACGGTCCATTAACAACAACACCGCTGGAAAAAAGTGTCAAAGGCAAGGAAAACACCCACCGGGCAATGGTTCGCTATACCGATCACATTCTCGGCAAGCTGATGGCCTCTCTTGATGACCTCGGCATCAGGGAGAATACCATCGTGATTTGGACCACCGACAACGGAACGTCCGGATCTCTGAAAAATACGCTCAATGGCCGTCTGGTCAAAGGAGGTAAAACCAAAACCACTGAAAATGGCATCAACGCCCCCTTTATCGTCAACTGCCCTGGACGCGTGCCAAAAGGAAAAACCACCGACGCCCTGATTGATTTCGCCGACCTTCTGCCGACCTTCGCTGAATTGGCGGGGACGCAACCGTCGTCCAAGTTTCAATGTGACGGAGTGTCTTTTGCCAAACTTCTGCTTGGGCAGGCCGATGACTCGCCCCGCACCTGGATTCTCGGTATGGGCGGACGAAACGAAGCACGACTGACTGCTGACGGTGTCCAAAATAAATACCGGTTCAGAGATCGGGTCGTGCGTAACAAACGCTACAAACTCTACTTCAACCTCGAGCGCAAACCCGTCAAACTGGTCGACCTCAAAACCGACCCAGGCGAGCAAACCAACCTGATCGAACGCCCCGAATTGCAACCCGTCATCAAAGAGCTCCAATCCGTTGAAAAACAATGGCCGGACGAAGACAAGGCCCCGGTTTACACTCCCAATCCGCCCCAAAAATGGGACGTCAAAATCAAAAAATAACCACCCCGGTAAAGCGGCACCATAGGACAAGGCATTGGGTCTCGAACGAGGTGGGCCATCGCGCCAAGATCGCCCCCGGCTCTCGCAGGGAAAAATTGAAGGGCACCCTGCCGTAGTTCCGACAGGATGCCCTTTTTTTGTGGGGGGGGAGTTTTCTAAAAGATACAGCTTACTTCAGCTCAATTTCAACCTTCTCCTGGGCTTCGAACTTTACACCCTCCATGCCCTCGAGAGCCTTCTTGGTTTTTTCGAAATCGCCCGACTGTAAGGCTTTAAGCTTCTCGGGGTTGCTGAGCAGCTTATCAAACTGGATGTCAGCCATCGTTACGGTGTCACCCTCGACGTGCGTGGCATTGGTCTTTTTGATGCCCGGCTCAAGCTTGAGCTTCATCGTCATGCGCATGTCTTTCATCATCTGCTGCATCATGGCCATCGCTTGCTCTTCCATTTCATCACCCATGGCGTCTTCCTTATCTTCGGCGGCCTCGGCATCACCTTTCGGCTGTTTCTGAATAATGGTCAACTTTCCATCGGCATACTTGAATTCCGGAGCGGCATTTTCATCCTCTTTGACATCCATGCCTTCCATATCGCCCATCGCACTGGAAGTCGTGTATTTCAGCTTGTTGATATCGGCAAATTTGAACACCGTCTTTACTCCGATTTTCCCGTTGGCGTTGATTTTTTCCACGCTGACCAGCTCAACGCCCTCACCCATGCCTTTCGCGCGGGCTGCGGCCTTGGCTTTGTCAACCATTTGAGCCATCGGATCGGCATCGGGCCCTGCCTGGGCTGCGGCCATTTCCATCATTTGCACCATCTGCTGTCCGAGAATGAGATTTTCGGTGATGGTTCCACTACCGTCTTTTTTCAAAGAAATCGTGCTTTCCACCTGCAAGCAGGCGTTCATCAAAAGCGCCATCGCGCCCGTCATTATGTACAATGCTATCGTTTTCATACAAACGTATAAGCGACACCTTCTGGCCACTTTGTCTAGCGAAAAATGAAGCGAGCCGGTGACCTTTTCGCCTCATCTCTTGTAAAAATGGAATCCCAGCACTAATTTCCCCTCTCAAAATCAAGATTCGGGGTTTTCTTTTTTCCATTTCCAGCCTATTGCCTTTGCAGCCAACCACTATGAGCACAAACCGTATCGATACCACCTTCCAGCGCTTAAGCGAAAATGGCCAGGCAGCCTTTGTCGCTTACGTCTGCGCTGGTGACCCCACACCGGAAGCCTCTCTCGACGTCATTCGATCCCTTGCGGACGCAGGTGCGGATATCATCGAGCTCGGAGTCGCGTTCTCCGACCCTCAGGCCGATGGCATCGTCAACCAGCTCGCGGCTGAACGGGCCATCAACAGCGGAATGACTCTGGCCAAGCTCATGGAGCTGATCCGCGAGTTCAGAACCACACACGAAACCCCGATTGTGCTCTTCACCTATCTCAATCCGGTCTACACCTACGGCTACGAGCAATTTCACGCCGATGCTGCTGCGGCTGGAGCCGACGGCATCCTAATGCTCGACCTTCCGCCCGATGAAATTGCCAACAACCAGGAACTGGTAACGGCATCCGGACTGAAGCGCATCACCCTGATTTCGCCATCAACACCAGCAGCACGCATGCAAATGCTGGCTGAGCAATCCGAAGGCTTCATCTATGCGCTTTCACGGATGGGTGTCACCGGCGCTCAAGCGGCACCGTCCGAGAGCATCGGCAAACTGGTTGCCAGCATCAAACAACACACCGACACTCCAGTCTGTGTGGGTTTCGGAATCAATACACCGGAACAAGCGGAAAGTGTGGCCAAGGCCGCCGACGGCGTCGTCGTTGGCTCAGCCATCGTCAATCAAGTCGCTGAACATACCCAATCTAGCGAACTCGCCGAAATTATCGGCCAATTCACCAAGCCTCTGATCGAGGCATCCAAGAACCCTTGACCCACGTCCCATCATGCAACTCTCATTCCATAAAATGAACGGAGCCGGCAACGACTTCGTTGTCATCGACAACCGGGAACTCAATATCCAACTCAACAAAGAGCAAATCGCCTGGCTCTGCGACCGCCAACGCGGAATCGGGGCCGACGGCCTGCTTGCGGTTGAACCTGCCCAAAAAGGAGCCAACTACCGCTTCCGCTATTACAATGCAGATGGTGGCGAGGCGGAAATGTGCGGCAATGGGGCCCGCTGCTTCGGTAAGTTTGTCTCACGCCTGAGCGAGCCCCATAAAAAAATGGTCACCTTTGAAACCATCGCCGGCACATTGAGCGCTGAAATCCTGGGCGACCAGGTGCGCATTGCCATGTCCACCCCGACCGACCTGGTTCTGGGGAGCACCATCCGCGTTGCCGGACTCGAAGGCACGGTGCACAGCATCAACACCGGAGTCCCCCACGTCGTGGTCTTTGTTGACGACCTCGAAAACCTCGATGTGGTGAAGTACGGCGCCGCTCTACGCTACCACGATAGCTACGCCCCGGCCGGAACCAATGTCAACTTTGCCAAGGTCCTCGATGAGCAACACATCGCCATTCGGACCTATGAGCGAGGGGTAGAAGGAGAAACGCTCGCATGCGGAACCGGCATGACAGCCTGCGCCCTGATCCACCACCTCATCACCGATGCTCCCGGCCCGATCCAAGTAAACGTGGCAGGAGGCGACACCCTCGAAATCGGTTTTGAAACCTACGAATCAGACACCTTCAGTGACGTCACCCTCACCGGCCCGGCCGACTTCGTCTATCAAGGCGTCATTACCTTCTAACCCTTTCCCCATCTTCTCTTTACCCAACTCTATTACCACCCACGAATTATGTTCCAAGGAACCCACACCGCGCTTATCACACCATTTCGCAACGGACAAGTTGACACCGAGGCCTTCCGAGCTCTGATCGAACGCCAGGTCGAAGGCGGAGTCGATGGCATTGTGCCATGCGGCACAACCGGAGAATCGCCCACGCTCGAACAAAAAGAGCATCTCAAAGTCATCGAACTTGCCGTTGAATACGCAGCCGGCCGAGTCAAAGTAATCGCAGGCACCGGAGCCAATGCCACAGCTGAAGCGATCCACCTCACTTCTGAAGCTGCCAGGATCGGCGTTGATGGCACGCTACAAGTATGCCCATACTACAATAAGCCCTCTCAAGAAGGACTCTATCAGCACTACAAGGCCATCGCCGAGTGCTCGGACCTTCCGATCATGCTTTACAGCATTCCCGGTCGCTCGGTCATTGAAATTGCCGTCGACACCATGGCTCGTCTTCATGCCGACTGCCCAACTATTATTGCAAATAAGGAGGCCGGTGGTGACCCAGAACGGGTCACCCAAATCAGGGAAGCTCTCCCCGAGAGTTTTCAGATCCTTTCCGGTGACGACCCACTGACCATCGATTTCATGAAGCGAGGAGCCGTCGGACTTGTCTCGGTTGCCACCAACCTGATTCCGGATGTCATGTCCAAGCTGGTCAAAGCCATGCTTGACGGCCGGGTTGCAGAGGCCGAAGCCATTCAGGAACAATACGAAGACCTGTTCAGCACCCTGATGTCCATCGACACCAACCCGGTGCCCATCAAATCCGCGGTTGCCTTACAGGGTCACTGCACGGACGAGCTTCGCCTGCCAATGGTCAACCTCAGCCCAAGCAACGAGGCCGCCCTCAAAGCCAAGCTTGAGCAATACAAACTGATCTAAGTGCAGCCCCCCCATACACAAAACACATCTCCAATTTCATGACCAAGTTACTCATCACAGGAAAAAGCGGACGCATGGGCCAATCCTTGATCCAAGCTGGCACCGAAAACCCGCAATCAGAAGTCACCAGCACGCACGACGTGGGTGAAGACCTGGCCGCCGCTTTTGCAGGTGTCGATGCCGCCATTGACTTCACCGTTCACCAGTTCACCGACGAAGTCCTCAAAGCGGCCATCGAAAGCAACACCCCACTGGTTATCGGAACCACTGGCCACAGCGATGAGCAAAAAGCACGTATCGAGGAAGCCGCAAAAAAACTGCCAATCGTTTTTGCCCCGAACTTCTCAATCGGCGTCAACACCCTGTTCTGGCTGACCAGCAAAGCCGCCCAAATTCTTGGAAACGATAGCTTTGACATCGAGGTCACCGAAATGCACCACCGACACAAAATCGACTCACCATCCGGAACCGCCCGGCGCTTGCTCGATATCCTCAATGAGGAAACCAACACCAGCTATCAGGATGATGTCACACACGGCCGTGTGGGCAACATCGGCCCCCGCCCCAGCAAGGAAATCGGGATGCACACCCTGCGTGGTGGCGATGTCGTTGGGGATCACACCGTGATGTTTGCCGCCGATGGAGAACGTGTGGAACTCACTCACAAAGCCTCGAGCCGGATGACCTTTGCTTCCGGAGCTGTCCGGGCAGCCATCTGGCTTCAGAGCCAGCCTGCAGGGCTCTACGATATGCAAGATGTGCTCGGGCTGAAATCGTAGCCCCATTGAATCCTCGGATCGTAATCCCGCTCATTATCACACCATGGCCAACCGTGTCGGACTAGCTCTAGGGTCAAACCTAGGAAATCGCCTTGCTCATATCAAGGAGGCGCGGGACATGCTGCGCAAATTGATGCCGGACGATGCCGCCTACCATCAGGCTCCCATTTACCAATCCGAGCCGGTTGACTGTCCGCCGAACTCGCCCGATTTCTTCAACACCGTCGTTGAAATCGATTACATCGGCACCCCGCACGAGCTGCTTGAGTATACCCAGGGCATCGAATTTCACTTCGGCCGGGGAGTCGTCTACCAGACCAACGCTCCGAGGATTATCGACGTCGACATCCTCTATTTCGGCAACGAATCCGTGGATGGAGGCATCCTCACCATCCCTCACCCCCAGCTCACGCACAGACGCTTTGTCCTGCAACCGTTGGCGGATATTCGCCCGGACATGGTCCTACCTGGTGACACAGCCACGATCGCCACTCACCTCCACCACCTTGACTCTGGTGAGCCCCCGCTTACCCTTGTCCAAACTCACTGGTAACCTTTTCCCCCATGAACTCGATCGACAAAGCAGCCGCCATCACGGCGCGGAAAGGAAACGGAAAACCGATCTCCGCCCTCACAGCGTATGACTACCCAAGCGCCCGCCTCCTTGATGAAGCAGGCGTGGACGTCCTACTCGTCGGAGATTCACTCGGCATGGTCATGCTCGGGTTCCCCGACACCACGCATGTCACCCTTGAGATGATGCTTCACCATGTGGCAGCCGTCTCCCGGGCCGTGAATCATGCGCTGGTCATTGGAGACATGCCCATCCATACCTACAACACTCCGGAACAGGCACTCGCTACAGCCAAAGCTCTGGTAGAAGCTGGCGCTGACGCCGTCAAACTGGAAGGTGGCGTCCGTCAGGTCGACAAGGTGAAAACCATCGTCGCCGCAGGTATCCCGGTCATCGGCCACCACGGAATGCTCCCCCAGCGAGTGTTGGAAGAAGGAGGATATAAGAAAAAAGGGAAAACCGAGGAAGAATGCCAAGCGATTCTCGAAGGGGCTCTCGCCCTACAAGATGCGGGTTGCTCCGCACTCGTGCTCGAAAGTGTGGTGCCCGACCTCGCGGAAACCATCACATCCCAACTCGACATCCCGACAATTGGCATTGGCTGCACCAACAAAGAAAAGCCGAAGACCTGTGACGGAGAAATCGCAGTCATCACCGATGTGATTGGATCATCACCATGGTTTGTTCCTCCCTTTGCCACCACCAGAGCCAACGTCGCAGGCGAAATCACCCGCTGCGCCAAGGAATACATCGCATCCCTGTCTCAAGCTTGATCTCGCCGACCCATGCCTAGCCCGGAAAAATCGGCAGCCCTCGAAGCTCGAATGGAGGCACTTGGGGTCACCCACGAATCCCTGGTCGAAAAGTTTATTCACGGCAGTGGTAGCGGTGGCCAAAAAGTGAATAAAACCGCCTCCTGCGTCTACCTCAAGCACCTCCCCAGCGGTATCGAGGTCAAATGCCAACGCGAACGCTCCCGCGAACTGAACCGCTTCCTCGCACGCCGGGAACTCTGCGAACAACTCGAAACCATCCGTGACGGTAAAAAATCCGCCCGTCAGCAGGCTCGCGAGAAAATCCGCCGCCAAAAACGTCGGCGCTCACGACGCCAGAAAAACAAGATGCTCGATGCCAAATCAAAACACGCTCAAAAGAAGAACCTCCGCAAACCGCCGGGGGGCAATGATTAATTCATCTTGTATCTTGTGCGTAGTTTCCTGTAACTTTTTTTTATGCAGCAATACCTCGACCTTCTCCGTGATGTTCTCAAGCATGGTGAAACGCGCAGTGACCGGACTGGGACAGGAACCATCTCCGTTTTTGGACGACAAAGCCGCTACGACCTCCGTCAGGGATTCCCCTGCCTGACCACTAAAAAACTCCATCTCCGCTCCATCATCCACGAGCTACTCTGGTTTCTCAAGGGTGATACCAACATCCAATATCTCAAAGAGAACGGCGTCCGAATCTGGGACGAATGGGCAGACGAACAAGGTGAACTCGGGCCCGTCTACGGTCAGCAATGGCGTGCGTGGGAAGGTGATAACGGTGAAATCATCGACCAAGTCGAACGCTTGATCGATGGGCTGAAAAACAATCCTCACTCACGTAGACACCTCGTGTCGGCTTGGAATGTTGGAAAGGTCGATCAAATGGCACTCCCACCGTGCCATATGCTTTTCCAATTCTACGTGCACGACATCGATTCCGATCGCCCGGGGCTCTCCTGCCAACTCTACCAACGAAGTGCCGACCTCTTTCTCGGCGTCCCCTTCAACATCGCATCCTACGCCCTGCTCACCATGATGGTCGCTCAGGTCTGCGGCTACGAAGCCCGGGACTTCGTGCATACCTTCGGAGACCTCCACCTCTACAGCAACCACCTCGAACAAGCAAAACTTCAACTCACACGTAATCCCAAACCCCTCCCTACTATGTGGATCAATCCGGAAGTCAAGGACATCAACGGCTTCACCTTCGAAGACTTTGAACTTCGGGACTACACGCCGGATCAACACATCAAGGCCGACGTGAGCGTCTAACGGGCCACCATCCGACCAACGCATTCTATCGGCATTTCCCCCGCGCCTTCAACCATCAACCACTCAGCTCTCACCCATGACTCTTACTGCCATTGTTGCCATGACTCCCGACCGGATCATCGGCAAAGACGGAACCCTGCCCTGGCACTTGCCAGAAGACCTCAAACTCTTCAAACGTCACACCACAGGGAACCCGATTGTCATGGGGCGCAAAACATGGGACTCGATCGGAAAACCGCTACCTAAGCGACAAAACATCGTCATCACTCGCGATCCGGACTGGTCGGCTGATGGTGCCGAAGTCATCCACTCGCCAAAAGACTTGGAAAAGTTAGAACTCATAACCGACAAGGTCTTCATCATAGGAGGAGCCCAAATCTACAGCCTCTTCCTCCCGCAACTTGATGAAATCCTGGTTTCCCATGTTCACGAAAACTACCCCGGCGATACCCGCTTCCCCGAGTTCGAACACCAATTTCCCAAGGTCAGTATCGAGGAAGTCTATGACACCTTCGAGCTACGCCGTTACCAGAGGTAGGCACGGTTCAAGCATACCGTATACAGCTGGTCGATCCCAGGCTCCATACCAACAATTTCGGGCTGATCAGTTTATCAGCCTCTTGACTCACTTTCCGTCCGCTTCGAACCGAAGCAATGATGTCTCCTTGCAGTCAGAACAAACATCAACCGCTTGGGAGTAGACTTCGTGACAACACGGACAGTAATGTTCACCTCCGGACTCTCTATCGGGAGGCATCAAGAGAGACTCGGCATCAACACCTAACAATCCATACAAACGCCTGAGGTCATCCTCCTTGTAGGATGCATGATCGAGATAGATACTCTCTCTCAGTGCCTTCCCAAGAACACACCTTCCCTTTGCTCCTTCAACCAGCGAGACAGCAGCCAGAGGGTGAAGGCCCGAAATTGGAGAAACCAGGAGCAATTCATCAGCGAGTCGCATCGCATGCCAAGGCATCGTCATGGATAAAAACAAGTGCTTGAATCGCTCTGCTTTTTGTTTCGGCCACAAGCGTCGATGGAGCGAGGAGTACCGAAGCCACGCGGCGAACATCAGGATAAACCCGACAGCAAGCGTATACATTACTCTGGGAGAACCACCTTCCAAATGGTAGCGATAAGGAACCAGAACAAAGAACGTTAAAAAAACTCCCAGTGACATCAACCGAAGATCAGCACTCGCCCGGACTATCAGTCGTGTCAGGCGAAGCAATGAAGCCTGCGAACCTCGCCTCTGAAGCTGAACTTCAGCTGTACCCTTAGCCAGAATCAGCACCGGTGGCCAGGGCAGCAATGGGGCGATGAACAGGTCCTTGCGAATCCCTCCCAAGCTGGCGACAGAAGGTCGTAAACGCCAAGAGCCCCAAGCGGTTTTGACAACGCCCTGGCATCCACGAGCCGACACCTTGATGCAACTGCTTAGATAAAGCAGCAGCAACAAGAGGTAAAACGACTGCCCATCGGACATTGCGGATTCAACAATCAACTAAACTGCCCCGAATTAAGAAACACGGCCTTCACTGGATCCGCCGAAGAAACGATTAAAAAACTTCTTCACACTCACACCCACAACCAGAACCCCGGCACAAATAGGTTTCCAGAATTTCCAGAGAACAAATGCTCCTCCGGCCCCCATCAGGCCCAACAAGCCAAACTCAGCAACCTTATCCCCATCACGATATTCACCATAGGTATTCCCTTCATTGTAAGAAAAGCCTTTGAGAGTTTCATCTAGAACAGGCTTCAATGAAGCAAATTGCTCAGGACCACAAAGCAAGGTGGCATTCATCACTCCGTGACGACCAAGCAGTCGAACCTCATGGTTGATCGATTGGCTTCCTTCATCATCTTCAAGAAGCATCCCCCATTCCAGGTTGTTGGTCTGTGTGTTGTAATTCGGAGCTACAACCCAACGGAGAATTTCTAACTCTCCCAGTCCTTGTTGCACCCGCTGCTTATTGGCTTCCTTCTGACCTTCCCGATTTTCTTCCAAAATCGCATCGGCATCGATCTCTTCTTTTTCATCGTCTTTGACATAACCCACATCGGAAAACTGGAAAGTAATACACCACGAACCGTCATCAGGCATCAACAGCCCGTCAATCTCCGATGGCAAGTTCCCCCACGACTGCAGCAAACGATCTCCGTCACGACCATTCAAAAAGACCATATCATCTCCGATTTCAATTCTGGCTTGTGAACCGATTGCTCCAGCCCCATTTTTTTGTGCACTTGGAAACTCGGCTTTGATCATTTCTAAAACCACCTGTTTGCTTGCGGGGTCAGAACCCGGATCTTCTGCAGACAGAGACATGGAGGATGCGCAAAGGGCAATAGCTAGCGATACATATAATTTCATCATCATCGATAAGGGTAAAATTTAACTCCCTATTCAGACTGCTTCTCTAAAGAGAAATCCGAAGTAAGTGCGTGCAGACTATAAACCAAGTCAATTACCACAAGCAGAAAACCTCACCAGCGAAGACAAATACAAAGTGAGTGAAAACCGGGCCATACACAAAAGTGGCCACCCTGAAAAACACAGGATGGCCAACAAGGCTTTGGGACGTTCAACGTCCGATTACTTTCGCTCCTTGAAAGGAACTTTGATGATCATCGTGTCTCCTTTTCCTTGTTCATCAGCGATGCTTTGGATCGTCCAAAGATCAGTTAGATTATCACCATCAATGGTGCTTCCACTGTAATCCCCCCATGCGACACCATTAGCTGCACCTTTTCCGTCTCCGAGTTTGACGACCTCGCGCACCGTACCTTTAGGGTCATTTGCATGGCGGAAAGCCATCCGAGGACTGATAAACATATCCGGACCAGCTTCCTGGAAGCCGACCAGCACATCCTGCTGTTTGTTTACCGCAATGGTGGTTTGTATATAATTATTCTTCGGGTGGCTGATCAGGCCAGACTGCACGATACTGCCATCGAGGCGCAGTTGATGCCACTGGACCGCCGAACGCCCTTGATGGTTAACGGCGTGGGAAAACCAGATGCACCCGCTTTGGATCACCAAATTTTTCGGACGCCGGTCACCGGATGAAACCACCTGCTTGGTTCCCTTCTGCGGCGATTTCGGTGGATACTTGAAATTAATCTTGTGAGGCACATCCGCAACCACCGTCGCGACCGGACCACCGTTACCTTCATCATCTACCTTGGTGATGATGAAGTTCGTTTGGGTGATCTTCAAAAAATACAAGGCATCTATGGAGTCCTGGGTTGCCACCGGATGCCCCATGTTCCCTGCAAAGTGATAGATCGTTGCCGGTTTACCAGCTTTTGCCTCTGCCATTTTCAGCACAAAGTTTTGTGCCGGTCCTCCTGGGAATTCATAGCCTATCCATTTTCGACTATATCCAATCCCTCCGCCGTCACGCCCCTGGGGTGCCGGGATCGGGTAGATATTCCAGGCCTTTGTCGGGTCACTGGTTTCGGTGACGGCAACGTTGACCGGCTTTTTTTTCTCTTTGTCCCATGGATTCCAGAGATCAAAACCAAATACCTTGTTATGTGGACAGAAAAACAACTTGGGGTCGATCCCATTGTTGAAAGCCGACTGCTTGACGCCTTGGATAAACGTTCCTTTTTTATCGTAGATAATCAACCCACCATTCGTACCGTGAAAAATATATCCTCCACCAACGGCTATTTGTGGGTCCACCTGGCGATTCCCATCCATCGAACCATCGAAGACCTGATAGCCGGCAACCTCACGAGGGTTCCCTCCTTGCTTTCTCTCTTTGGCTTTACCTCCTTTATTGAAGCTTTCATTCCGAATGGGTTTGATCACCTCACTTCGAACTGGTTTGACTGCTTCGGCAGCGCCTGCGAAAGAAAGCATGCACAATGAAGCCACTGATAGGGTTAAACAATAAGTATTCATTTGAGTGTTCTGGTTGGAATTCTATTTCCAAAAGAGATTACGGCAAGCGGGCGCACCATATTGCAACTTATTCAGAAGCTACCTGCTCACCGTCGGACACGCTTTCCGAATCGACCTCCGGTTGGATCATGGCTTGAAAATCTTTGATCCACTGAGGAGCATCCTTGTGTGTAAGATTCGTCTCAAGGTGTTTCAACATACGCAATGCCGAAGCCCGCTCATCTCCAGCCTCAAAACAATCCACTTCCATCTCCCACTGAAGTTGCGGCCGGGTAATACTCAAGAATTTTTCCATTTGCGGCGACCTCAGCGCATCTTTCTTACCAATGGTCGTACCTTTGGCTTCGGTCCATTTTTCGAACACCATGCCCTCATGCATGATCCGCTGTTTCCATGCGGTACGTAATCGACTGATCCGGTCAGGCTGTCGCAAAGGCGGCATGACCACCTTGTCGTAAATCTGGGCAATATCCAAAGCGGATTTGGGCCAGTCCTTTACTTTGATATTCAGCTTGTATGCTTGGGCAAACACAGAACTCAGCGCATTTTGGCCCAATACCGCACGGTGTTCTTTCAAGGTTTCAGCATGTTGAAATATCTGGTCCAGATGCTGGATCGCCCGATCTCCCAACTCACTAACATCCCCCTCACGGCGTGCCGCCTCAATACTCAACAAAAGCCATGAAAGCTGGTGTCTCAAGGCCATCCGCATCGATGATGAGCTTAAGCGTTGCTTGTTTTTACGTTTCCAATCGCGAAACTCCTGGCTTTTCCGCTTCTCATCTTCAAAGTGCACCTTTTCATAACACTTCAAATACAAATCCATGGTGGCATCATCCGAGCGAATGGCAGCCCGGTAATCCTGAATAGCCCTGCGATACAAACCGCTGACCCGGTCATCGGATTGCTTTTGGATTTTTTCGAGCTGGTCCAGCAAGGCAATGCGATCAGCCTCGGTCAGATTGTCGGTTTGAGCCATGGCACCTGTGGCCATACATACGGAGAGACAGGCAATCCATGCTGCGCATGGTCGCCTTTTCAAGCGGATTGGGATCAACATAATAATCGTTGGTTGGTGGTGTAGGTGGTGAGGCAAAAACAAACCGGCAAAGGTTCTCAGCCAGCGATTCTGCCTATGACACTTACTATACGCACCCCTAGGCCTCTGACGAGCGGTTTTTTTCCTGTCAGATATCAATCCCCTGATAATCACTCCGCTAAGAGCTTCAGGTCACCTCCAAGAACTTCAATCTCAGCCAGGTAAATGAGAACTCTCCGTGTCCGGCAGTGGCAAAATAAAATTAACGAACAAAAAGAAAAAGGACTGAACGTATTCAGAATAGCTCTCCCTATCTCAGCTTCCCCCATCCTTCAACTGAATCATGCCCGTCGCTACCACCATCCCCCGCTTGTTTTTCATTACAATTCTGCTGTCCGTCTGTCTACAGGCATCCGAACCCAACTCGGAATACGCCACCCTGCAGCACGCACTCAAACACCAAGGGCCAAAATCCGATGGCTACCCCCGACTGAAAAAAGAAGCATTCCGACAAGAATCCCTCATCCTTGCCAGTGATCAATCCCCATGTGATGTCATTTTACGCCGCACCCAGGCATTATTGAATCACCTGCGGCAAATGAAGAATGCTCCTGATTTAGACGAGGAACAGAGCGAACTTGATACGCTTGCTCTTCAGGTGAACAAACAAGCGAGTGGCGAATCTGACCCAAAACTATTCGACCAACTTTGCCACATTCGACGCCGAATCGCTTTGAAAAATCCACTACTCGACTTTGATCAAATCCTTTTCCTCAAACACCACAAACAAGGCAGAGGAGAAATCCATATGGTTGATCAATATCTCGGATTCAACCAAAAAGCCGGCGGCGGCGTCTTTATTTTGGACAAGGCGTTTTCCAACACGCCCGGTGTTCGCCATTTTCTTGAATCAAGTGTGGTCAAATCAGGAAGACTACAAGGAAAACCGCTCACCCCGGGGTCTTTCATCTCTCTCGATCTCGACTACGATGCCCAACGGATTGCATTTGCCTACACCGAAGCCCACCACGAGCACCTCGGGCCAGAGGCCGACTGGTCCAATCAACATTGGAGCTACAAGGAATGCCGCACGAAATCAAAAAACTACCGGCAATACCATTTCCGACCGGAAAGCACCTTCCACATTTACAGCGCAAACATCGACGGCTCCGATTTGCGGGCTCTGAGCGATGGCATGCACAACGAATACGATCCCTGCTTCATGCCGGACGGACGCATTGCCTATATATCCGAGCGCAACGGTGGTAATCAACGCTGTGGTAGCCGGGCCTTACCCTCAGGGACACTTCACAGCATGTGCGGCGATGGATCCCAGCAGACCACACTCAGTTGGCACGACACCAATGAATGGCAGCCAAGCATCGATAACCACGGCATGATCGTTTATACTCGCTGGGATTACATCGACCGGGATTCTGACGTCGCTCACCACCTCTGGACCTGCTACCCCGATGGACGAGACCCTCGTAGCAACCACGGCAATTACCCGGACTCCCGAGAAAGCCGGCCATGGATGGAGATGTCCATACGGGCCATTCCTGACTCCAACAAGTTCGTTGCCGTTGCGGCCCCTCACCATGGTGAAGCCTACGGGTCCCTCATCCTCATCGACCCTGACATTACCGACGACAGGCAAATGTCTCAGATCAAACGGCTGACACCGGAAGTTCTGTTTCCGGAGTCCGAGAAAGCTCCAGGCGTCCCCCACGCCAAAGGCAAACATCGCCCCAAGGGTGAAGTTTACGGATCCCCCTGGCCACTCAGCGAAAACTTCTATCTCTGCGTCTACGACCCGGGACAAAAAAACCATGGCATCTATCTGGTTGATTCTTTCGGCAACAAAGAACTCCTGTACCGAGACCCGAGCATCGCCTGCCTCGATCCCATCCCGCTGAAAGCGCGCGCACGACCTCCTATTTTACCCATTCAAACCGCTGCCTTGAGCGAACATCAAGAAACGAGCAAACCCGAGCTCGGAACCATCGCGATCATGAATGTCTATGACTCGGCTCTCCCTCTTCCCAAGGGAACCACGATCAAGGAACTCAGGGTGGTGGCGGTTTTCCCAAAATGGAATGCCTTTCAAGATCGCCCTCGAATTGGACTGGCCGACCAGTCACTCGCACGAGGAGTCTTAGGCACAGTCCCGGTCGAAGCCGACGGCAGCGTTTACTTTGAATGCCCCACCGATATTGAAATCTATTTCCAACTACTGGATGAATCCGGTGAAGCGATACAGTCGATGCGTTCCGGAACCTACCTCCATCAGGGAGAGAGAATGAGCTGTATCGGATGCCATGAAAACAAACACCATGCCCCCACGAACAGAGGGAAACGCCCCATCGCCATGAAACGCGCCCCCTCAAGACTAGTCCCCGAAGCCCCGGGGTCCTACCCCCTCACCTTCCCCCGACTCGTCCAACCCGTACTCGATCAGCACTGCGTGGAATGCCACAACCAAAAAAGCTCCAACACCTTTTCTCTCGACGGGGCGACCGTCCAGAAAAATGGCAAGGCCGTCCCATTTGGATGGAGCAACGGGTTCTATCACCTCCGTAAATATGGTTGGGGAAAACATGGAGGCAACGGAGCCTTAATCAAAAAGAATCACACATCTTATTCCATCCCCGGAAAAATAGGGGCCAAGGCCTCCCGCCTGAAAACCCTACTGGATCAAGGCCACCACGAGGTAAACCTCACTCCGGAGGAAAGACGAAGACTCACCTTGTGGATGGATTGCAACACCAACTTCTTCGGAGCCTACCGTGACACCCGGAAGCAGGCGGAAGGCGGTATCGTCATGCCGAAAGTGCATACCATCAAGCCGACCCAACAAGCGCGCTGAGCCAGCTTCAAGCTAAAACTTGCCAACCTAACAGATCAAGTTGTTGCGCACAGAGCCCGGGTCTGGCCAGAGCCCCGGATTCGGTATTGATAGGATGTCAACTCACGCAAGCCCATCGGCCCGCGGGCGTGCAACTTATCAGTGGAAATACCAATTTCCGCACCAAATCCAAACTCCCCGCCATCGCTGAAACGAGTCGAAGCATTATGATAGACACAGGCACTGTCCACCATCCGAAGAAAGCGAGATGCCTGTTGATCGTCCTTGGTGATAATACAATCGCTATGACGTGAGCTATGCTGGTTAATATGGGTAATCGCTTCTGCCATATCATCTACGACTTTGATTGCGACTATCATATCGAGATACTCGGTATCCCAGTCCTCAGGAGAAGCGGGAACAACAGCACTGCCAAGAATCGCCTGAACCTGTTCATCGCCTCGCATTTCAACCTCACGGGCGCTGAAGGCCTCAGCCATCGCAGGCAGGAACGATTCTGCAATATCCCGGTGAACCAACAACGTTTCCAAGGCATTACAGGCACTGGGTTTATGAACCTTCGAATCCTCGGAAACGGCCACGGCCATATCCAAATCGGCATCCGCATCCACATAGACGTGGCAAATGCCATCGTAATGCTTGATCACGGGCATGCGAGCCTGAGAAACAACCGCTTCAATCAATCCCTTGCCACCGCGCGGAATAATCACATCCAGCCACTGGTCCATTCCAGCCATCACACGAACACTCTCACGATCGGTGAAAGGAATCAGTTGAATCGCTTGTTCAGGTAACCCTTGGGACTCTCCACCGGCTTGTAAGGCCGAGGCAATCGCCCGGTTCGAATGAATGGCTTCCGAGCCCCCTCGCAAAATCGTGGCATTGCCGGATTTTAAACAAAGCACAGCCGCATCACTGGTCACATTCGGGCGGCTTTCATAAATGATCCCAATCACCCCGATAGGCACGCGAACATGTTCAATTCGAATGTCATTCGGACGAGTCCAGGAATCGAGAACCTCTCCTACCGGATCAGGCAATTCAGCCACTTCCTCAACCCCCACGGCAATGGCCTCCAAGCGGGAGGAGTCTAGGCGAAGGCGGTCCAGCATCGCCTCCGTCAGACCGTTGGCCTCACCGGCATCGATGTCTTTTCGGTTCGCGTCGAGGATTTCATCAGCCCGATCACGCAGGCCATTGGCCATCGCACGAAGAATCGCATTTTTCTGATCAGCATCCAACACAGCCAAGGCATGGGCCGCAACCCGAGCCTTGGCTCCCATACCAAGGATCTCCTCCTTGATTTGTTCTTTATCCATAGCTCGGCAAATTAAATTTCAGACACAGGCATTGAACTGACTTCTTCTTTGGCGGCTTCGGCAAGGGGGGTGCTGAGATAACGCTCGGTCGAACTGCAGGCGACAGTGACAATACGCTTACCCGCAAACTCGGGGCGCTTGGCCAACTGCATCGCGGCCCAGATATTGGCTCCACTGGAAATCCCCACTGGAAGCCCCTCGTTCTTGGCTACGGCCTGGGCTGTTTCAAAAGCATCTTCATTGGTCACACAAATCGTCTCATCGATAATATCGACATTCAGGTTGCCAGGAATAAACCCGGCACCAATTCCTTGAATCTTATGAGGCCCAGGCTGGCCTCCTGAAATAACCGGGCTGGCAGCGGGCTCCACAGCAATCGCTTTCATATCGCAACGTCCTTTGAGAACCTCCGAGACACCTGTGAGTGTGCCACCAGTTCCAACACCGGCAACAAAAGCATCGATTTTCCCATCTGTTGCCGACCAGATTTCTTCAGCTGTCGTCTGACGATGGGCTTCCGGGTTGGCCGGGTTATCAAACTGGCTTGGACCAAACGCATTACCACCGGCTTCTTCAAGAAGCTGTTTGGCCTTGGCGATCGCACCACCCATTCCCTTCGGTCCAGGGGTCAATACAATCTCAGCCCCCAGCATACGAAGAAGAACCCGACGTTCGAGTGACATCGTCTCGGGCATGGTCAACACACAGCGATAGCCTTTGGCTCTGGCAACAAATGCCAAGGCGATCCCTGTGTTTCCGGATGTGGGCTCAATGATGGTGCCCCCTGGCTTCAAGGTTCCAGCCTGCTCTGCGGCTTCGACCATTGAACGTCCAATGCGGTCCTTCACACTAAACAAAGGGTTGAAAAACTCGGCCTTGACCAGGATTTCTGCATCCAGTCCGGCTGTGATCTGATTCAATTTAACAAGCGGCGTATTGCCGACGGTTTCAACGAGGTTGTTTGCTATTAGGCTCATGATTCGATTGTGTTTACGATGAAAAAACTAAAAACTAGGGGCTGTACAGACAATGGTCGAACGACTGTTTAGATCGTCCATGTCCATTTTCGCTCAATTTATCAGACGATCAAGCATCATTCGCTTGGATTTCTGTCATGCACCCCCATCGTGGCGCTCAGCACGTCACCCTGATAAAAAATCCGTGCCTTTCACCAAATCCGTGCTACAAGCCGATGTGCCCGCTATGACAAATCCACCACATCCTACCGACTCCCTGCTCGGCCTGAGCAAAGAGGATCTGGAATCCTATTTCACCTCCGAGGGGGAAAAACCATACCGCGCCAAGCAGGTGCTTGAGTGGCTCTACCAGCAGCGCGTCAACGAGATTGACGAAATGAGCAACCTCTCCGCCCCCATGCGAGAAAAACTTGAGGCCCGCTTTCACATCAACAACCTGAAACACGTGGAAACCAAGGGGTCCGAAGACACCACACGCAAGTTTCTCTTCAAACTCGACGACGGTCGTTATGTGGAAACTGTCTTTATTCCGGCTTCGAAAGGATTGAAAGGCAAGCAGTCATCGAGAAAGACCATCTGTGTCTCATCTCAGGTGGGTTGTGCCTACGGCTGCAAATTCTGCGCCTCCGGTCTAGCCGGCTTTACCCGCAACCTGACGGCAGCCGAAATCGTAGGCCAAATGCTTTCGGTGGAACAAATCACCGGGGAAAAAATCAACAACATCGTCTTTATGGGGATGGGCGAGCCTCTCGCCAACCTGAAAAACCTGATTAAAGCGCTGGAAATCATCACCAGCCATTGGGGGCTGAACATCGGCGCGCGCAGCATCACGGTTTCCACATCCGGTCTCGCTCCCGCCATCCGGAAACTGGCTGAATTCCCGGTTCCTATCCGACTCGCCATTTCATTGCACGGGGCAACCGACGAGGTCAGAGACCGCATTATGCCCGTCAATAGTAAGTGGCAGATCAAAGAACTCTTTGATTCGCTCCATTATTGGCGCCAATTCAAAAAACAAAAAATTTCACTCGAGTATATCCTGATCAAAGATGTGAACGACGACTTGGAGCAAGCTCATATCCTCGCCAAAAGAGCCAAAGGGATTAACGCAAAGGTCAACTTAATCCCATACAATACCGTCGAAGGCCTTGAATGGGTCAGGCCCACGGAAGAGCATTGTTACGCCTTCCGTGATGTGGTCGCATCCTATGGCATCAATACCACCCTCCGCCTTGAAAAAGGAAGTGATATCAATGCCGCCTGCGGCCAGCTACGCCTGAAAAAAGAAACCGCCGAGGGCATTGTCAAAGCTCCAGTCAAAGCCGGCAGGTAAATTCCTGACGCCCCCCCCTCTCAGTGGGATGAACAGCGGAATGAAATCCTAAGCCTGCGGGGTGATCAGCATCAGCCGTGACCAACACAACCGCTGCCGGTAGGAGCATCCGCGGCATCCTCACGAGCCGACACCATACCTTCTTCCAGCAGATACTGCTCCACCTCATCGCCTGAGACATCGGCAAGCATGTGACCATTAACCGTAACGCAGGGACTCAGCGGCTGACCGCTCTTCTGTTCCATTTCCCAGCGAAAAGCGGGGTTCTTGATAATATCCTTCTCCTCAAAGGGCAGCCCATACTTGCGCAACATGGCACGAACCCCCTCACTCCATCCACAAAAGGTCTTCAAATAACAAACAATATCCAGTTGGTGATCACTCATAGCGTTAACTTGTAATTTCACCGGAATTGATCATAGTCCCACAACATTGCAAATGGAAACGCACGAACATGACGCAAGTCCCCAGGCAACAGTTCTGACACTGACTGCCGATGGACGTTTATACGATGGGCTTGGACGTCCATGCCCAGCTTCAAGCATCGGGCAACAGGAGACTCTCGAAATCATGCTGGATGCCCGAAGTCTTGGCGCAGGTGACAAGCCTGAAAAGGAAGCTAAGAACAAGCGCAAGGAAACGCTGCCATTTATGACCCAATCGCTCCACTACGAACTGGTCGAGTTCCTCCCCCGGCAAACTGGGCAATGCCTGCTACGTTACCGCCGCCTTCACTCCCCCAATACCTAAAAAACCACGCCCGAAATTTCGGACGTGGTTTTGAAACTTTATTGGCAAAATTGCCAAGCTCCTGTTACACCGCCGCTTGAGTTGCGGTTCTACGGTATACGGCACCAAGGATTTCACGACACTCGGTCACACTGTATTTGGAAACCACCGTTGCAAGAACAGCATCACCAAACCCTTTACGAAGCAGGTTCATATCATCCACCCACAAGGTGCAATCGGCATCCGTCATCACTTTATGCAAGCCAAGCAACTTGGAAAAAGCATCCAAATTCACCGCTTTGTCATTGCTGCAAGCTTTCTGAATCAAATCGATGTAATCCACTTGAGCAGCGTCTCTGGCGACAGTCACCGTCTCCGGCATCTTACCACTTGGAAGCGTTGCATACTTTTGGGATAGCTCACTGAAAAATGCGGATCCGTCCTGTGGAGCCAAGGCTACCAAGCGCGTTCTGCAGTCGATGGCTTCAGGTTGACCAAACTGGCGACCCCCTGACGCAGGACCTTCTGAAGGGGCCGGAATCGGTTTAGGTTTAACCGGTCCCATCACCGGACCAGGCCCGGAAGCGACCGGACTCACCGGACGCTGCATCATCGATGACTTTGCGGGAGCTGCAACCACTGTCGGTTTAGCCATCTCTGGAGCAGGCTCGTCAGGTGCTGATAAAATGTCCTCATCCGTCGGTCCATCATCCTCTTTCTTGGATCGACGGAAAAATCCCATCAGCGATGAGAAGACACCTCGTTTCGCCGCCACCGGCTCCGGTTGGTCATCCTCAGCCTCAATGTCATCGTCTTCAGACGACGCAACGGGTTCGTCGTTTTCTTCAGGCTCTGCCTCAAGCATTTCGACTGGTTCGGACTCAGCCTCAGCCTCGACGACCTGGTCATCGACATCAGAAATGTCAGCATCCTCTTCAGCCTCCTCATCCTTGAGAACAACGACGCTATCAGAAACCTCCTCATCGGATGCAACGGGCTCATCCGCTTCTGGGGCCTCATCCTTTGCTTCGACCGGTTCAGAGGCCTCTGCCTTGGCGGACTCTTCCTCCTTTTCAGCAAGAGGCTCGTCCTTTTCGTCTTCAGCCGTGATTTCTTCGACTTCATCACGAGCTTCGCCGTCATCGCCCTTCTCACTGACATCATCGGAAACGACTTCCTCATCCACCCCCTCATCGGAGTCTTCTTCCTTCTGGCTTTCGTAAGTGGCAATGGTAACCGCTGCGGTAGAAATCTTATCAGGGTTCAAAGGAAGCGGCTTCGTTGGAACACGAAGATCAACCGGCTTCTCCTCATCATTCATCGTGTCCTTCAGACTCTTCACCGGAGCCTTCAAGGGCACAGGTTGGGTCATTCCACTGAGCAAATCCTCACTGTCCCCCTCATCGTCATCCTCCGTAGCCAAATCCGCTTCCGTGAGCTCAATCGGGCTATCCCAAGGAAAGTCCTCACTCTGAACAGCCTCGGTCCAATCCTCTTCTTCCGCGTCCGTTGTCAGCATAGCGACTTCAAACTCTTCATCAATCAGCGAACTGTCGCTCAAGGTGGCAGCACCGTAAAAACGAACAGCCTGCAATGGCATGCCTCCACGCACCAACTCCTTGGCCATTTCCAAATTCTTCTCAGGCTCAGCTCGATTCCTCTCAATCACGGCATTCAAGAGCCTCATTGAGCGGGTAGGCTGACCTTTGGATACGATCCGAACAGCAAAAACAATCTCCTTATCAACAGGTGGGATTTCAGGTGCATTCCAGACCACTTTCGAAGCCTCACGGAAATACCCCGCCTCGTAGAGGAACCATACTACTTTTTTGCGCATCCCCCAGTCGTCTGGGTTTTGCTCTAGCAGTTTGATTAAAAGTTCCTGTGTGCCATCCAGGCCGTTGATTGAATTCATCATAGATATTGCAGGTTTTGTCTTCGGGATTCTTGTGCATAAGCCCTTCTCTGTCAAACCAGAAACAATGATAATTTTAATATCAAGATTTAGAAAAAGTTTATTTGTTGGAATAAAATTATAAAAGCATTAAAACATTTTCCAGCAACGCGTCTCATTTCAGAAAAATTTAAAAAAATATCAAGTAAACCTCTTCTCAACCAGCTCAGGATTTGCAGCAAAAAGAGATCGTCAACCTCAGGCATCCCGTGTTTAGATTCGGGCGTGGAATACAGAGCGAATACCGCCATTCTGGGAGCCGGCATTAGCGGGCTCTGCACCGCCTATCAATTGAATCAATCCAATCACGACTGCCTGGTCCTTGAATCCAGTTCAGAAGCCGGAGGAGCGCTGAAAAGCACCCAGTCTAATGGTTACCTTGCCGAACACGGCCCCAACAGCCTGCTGGTCAAAGATCAAAGGGTGAACCAACTACTGCACGCAACCGGGCTTCACCCGGAGCAAGGGACATCGGCACAAACGGCCAATGCAGCGGCAAAAAAACGCTACATTGTCCACAACGGCAAGCCTCACGCGATGCCCTCCTCCCCACTTGGAATGTTCAAAACCCCCTTGTTTTCAAGCAAAGGCAAACTTCGCTTCGCTTTGGAGCCCTTCATCGGCAGGTACCGCGGGCTAGAACAAGGACTCGGAGAAGAAAGCTTTGCCGACTTTGTTCGCCGCCGGCTCGGTCCAGACATGCTAGCCAGTGCAGCAGGCCCGTTTGTCAGCGGCATCTACGCAGGAGACCCTGAAAACCTCTCCGTCCGACATGCCTTCCCTCGACTCTGGAACCTGGAACACCACTACGGATCGTTCATCCTTGGAGCTCTGGCCCTGCAATTCAAACTCGGGCCTGTGGGTAAAAACCCGAACCGTCTGAGCCCATCATCCATGATCTCCTTCCGCAATGGCATGCAGCAGCTTCCAAGCGCCATCGCGCAATCACTTCCCCCAGGCCATTTCGAAACAAATTGCCAACTTCAAAACATTCAACAGCATGGAAGCTCTGACTGGGAACTCACGTGGACGGATAACAACAAGCAATGCCAACAAGGGGTTTTCAACAACCTGGTTCTGGCAGTCCCCCACCATCAATTAGCCAAACTGCCCTTACCCGCCGATTTGCTCAAATCACTCTCACCGGTGAGCAGCTTGGCATCTCCACCGGTAACCAGCCTGGTGCTCGGATTCAAACGTGAAGATGTCCGCCACCCGCTTGATGGATTTGGCATGCTCATCAAACAATCCGAAGCCTCCCCCTTGCTCGGCGTTCTTTTCTCATCCAGCATGTTTGATGGTCGGGCCCCGGATCAGCACGTAACCCTCACCTGCATGATGGGCGGCAGCCTCAACCCTCACTTTGCGGAAAACGACGACCAAGTCGTGCTCGACGAACTCAAGCGCCTGCTCGGAGTCGAGGGAGCCCCCAGCTTCAGGCACCGAACATCATGGCAACACGCGATTCCTCAATATTCTCTCGACTACCAAAAGGTAATCGACGCGATCCAGACCTGCGAGAATGATTACCCCGGACTCCACCTCGCCGGGAATTACCGTGGAGGTATCTCGGTCGGTGACTGCATGGTCAATGGCTTGGAACTTGGGCAAACGATTGTCTCCAAATGAGACAGCCCACTGCCAAATCCCTGATATTTCAAGTCATTAAGCAAAAATAGCCCCATAAAACGCAAGTTTTGCCATTGTCTTGATGGGGCAAGCTCTCTAGTTTCCTCCCTAACGTCAATCCTGACAAACCAACAAAGCTATGACAATCACTGCATCCATACTGCAAGGCATCGACTGGACGATCATCGGCGTCTTCTTTGCCATCGTGCTAGGTATCGGCTGGGTCGCCTCGCGAACCGCCGGTAAAAGCTCATCAGAATTCTTCCTCGGAGGTCGGGGCATGCCATGGTGGCTGCTGGGTATCTCCATGGTCGCCTGCACCTTCTCCTGCGACACGCCGAACCTGGTCACCCAATTCGTTCGTGACGATGGTGTGGTCAAAAACTGGGCTTGGTGGGCATTCCTCATCACTGGTATGGTAACGGTCTTTATCTACGCCCAACTCTGGCGCCGATCGAATGTGATGACGGACCTCGAGTTCTACGAACTGCGCTACAGCGGAAAAGGAGCCAGCTTTCTGCGAGGTTTCCGTGCCATCTACCTCGGCGTTTTCTTCAACTGCCTGATCATGGGCTCCGTATCACTCGCAGCGATTAAAATCGGTGGTGTGATGCTGGGAACCGGACCTCTTGTCACTATCGTGGGAGCTTCCGTTTTTGTCGTCATCTACGCCTCACTCGGAGGGATCAAGGGCGTTATTTGGTCGGACTTTTTCCAATACGGGATTGCGATGGCCGGAGCCATCTATGCTGCTTACGTTGCGGTCAACTACGCGGATGCCGATGTGGCAGTCGGTGGCCTCAGCGGACTGCTCGATCACGAAGCGGTCATCCCGAAGCTTGCCATCATGCCGGACTTCAGTAACTGGATGTCCTATATCCCCCTCCTTATCATTCCAGTTGCCGTGCAGTGGTGGGCAGTCTGGTACCCAGGTGCTGAGCCTGGTGGTGGTGGATACATCGCCCAGAAAATGCTCTCGGCGAAAGATGAAAAAAATGCCATCGGAGCCACCATGCTTTTCAACTTCATGCACTATGCCGTGCGCCCATGGCCATGGATTATCGTAGCTCTTGCATCGCTGATCATTTTCCCAAGTCTTGCCGACATCAAGGCTCAGTTCCCGGAGATCGACCCGGTCTACCTGAAGTCTGACATTGCCTACCCTGCGATGCTTGCCAAGATCTTAGGACCTGGTTGGCTCGGAATCGTAGTGGCTTCGCTGATTGCCGCTTATATGTCCACCATCGGAACCCACCTCAACTGGGGATCCTCCTACGTGGTGAACGACTTCTACAAGCGCTTTGTCAAAAAGGACGCCACCGAAAAAGATATGGTTCGCATGGGCCGGGTCTGCACCGTCGGCCTGATGATTTTTGCCGGCACCCTTTCCCTCACCGTGCTTGACTCCGCACAGCAAGGGTTTGAATTCCTCTTCCTTTCCGGTGCGGGAACCGGAGCCATCTACCTGCTTCGCTGGTTCTGGTGGCGTATCAACGCCATGACCGAAATTGTCGCCATGATTGTGGCTTCCGGTATGGCCGTCTGGCTCGTCTTCGGCCCCGGTGATGAAGGCGCTTTGAAATGGTTCATCGACAGCTCTCCTGTTGCCAGCAAAGTTCAAAAAGTTGAAGACCCAGCGCTGCTGGCCTTCATTGACACGGCGAAATCCGAAGGTGAAACATCTCTCGAATCCCTCAATGCAGAGGTTGCCAAAGCAGCCGAAGCCTGGAAGGACACCGATAAAAAAGACGAAGACGCCCGGGCTGCAGCCCATGAAACCTACGCCGTTGCGTATAAACGCAAGGCTGACATCGAGGATGCCCTCAAAGTAGGAGCTCTGACGAATGCCTACATCAAACTCAAGGCGCCCGAAGCTCTGATCGAAGTCAAGCCAGCACCCAAAGCCGACGACGCCAAGGAGCCAAGCGCTGACGAAACAGCAGTCAAAGCCAAAACCGATGCACTCATCGATGGCATCATCGCCAAGGCTGCAGCGAACGAAAAAGTCCAAGCTGCCGCGGCTCCCGCCTGGGCAGGCTCACTTGAAACCTTCAAGATGGACTTCCGCAAGCAACTACTCGAAACCATCAACAAACCTCTCGAGGCCAAAGGCAAAGAGACCAAGGGGCTTTACGCTGCAACGATCAACTTCGGAGGCATCATCAAAGATGACACCGTCTATGTCTATCACCCAGAGGTTGCTGGTCAGACATTCTCGGTCAAACTCATCCTGATGGTGGTGGTTGTCACCATTTCATGGATTCTTGGAACCCTGCTAACCAAGCCCGTATCCAAGGAAGTGCTCTACAAGTTCTACCGCCAGTGCCACCCCGGTGGACCAGGTTGGGCCAAGGTCATCGCCGATGCCAAAGCTGAAGGCGTCGATCTCCAAGGCAAGGATGGCATCGATTGGCAAATGCCTCTCAAACTCCTCTGTGTGTTTGTCGGCTGCGTGGTCATCTACGGTGCACTCTTCAGTGTCGGTAGCTTCATCTATGGAAACATGACTGGAGGTATCATCCTCGGGGTCGTCTCCGTCGCAGGCATCATCTTCCTGATGAAGGCCTTCACCAAGATCAAGACCGACTGATCCATCACAGGCTGATTCAGCCATGATTTTCAACGGCGGAATGCTTCTTGCATTCCGCCGTTTTGCGTTAACCTTGCAGGTATGATCACACGTATCCCCAACTTGCCCGACCATGTTCTTGGATTCAAAGCCACAGGGAAGGTCACCGGAACCGACTACGAAAGCAGTATCATCCCAGCAGTCAATGCCGCCCTCCAGCGCCACAAAAAAATCAGCCTGATCTACCATATCCCCGAACCCTTCGAGGGCTTTGATTTGGCAGCGGCTTGGGATGACACCAAACTCGGGCTGAAACACTTCAACCACTGGAAACGGATCGCCGTCGTCAGCGACATCCCATGGATTCATACGGGAGTCAAAGCCGTCGGATTCTTTTTCCCTTGTGAAATGCGGATATTCGCCGACGCCGATCTGGACGCAGCCACCCAGTGGGCCAGTGAAGCTGAGTCATAAAACTCCCTCCCACTCCCCCGCCTCCGGGATGCATTTATAAACGAGGAGCCATCAATCGATCCATGAGGGTGGAAACAATCTTCGCGCCGTCCTTACCCAGACCATTGTGCTCCCATTCATTGCTAACCCATTGGTAAAAATGAGGGATGTGCAAGGCCGTCTCCCTCGACAACTCGATCGGGACGTACATGTCTTCGTAATACGAAATGGCAGCAATGGGCACCTGATTCTTTGCCAGTTGGTCAAGATCGTATAAACGTCCCCAATCGTCTTTTTGGGCAAGGATTTCCGCACAATCTTTCAATGGTCGGAGATAAACAAAATCCTCCAACATCCACGGACCAATCATCTCCCCGGTAAAATTCAAGCGCGCTCCGGGTCGAATCGAAAAATCAGGAAACTCCTGCCTGACCCTCTCGGCAGCCCATGAGCTCGCATATCCTTCCGCATAGATGGATTCGTGAAGGATGCAGAACACGGGGTTGGTATCAAAGGCGTGCATCTGCTCGACCTCGACCAAAAAATCATACGCCAATTCCATGCCATCTTTCCCCTCAATCCATGCTTTTTCGATCAGGTAATGCAACTGTTCAAAGCCACCGTCACCACCAAGACACAATCCCAATGCCTGAAACCTCCTTGGGCTGAGCCGGCCACCGCTGGGTAAAGTCACTTCGCGGGCTCCCAGATAAGCAACAATGTCTTTCACTCTTTCTTCGTCCTCCGGATAGTGCCGATAGAAGGCTTCATTTTTCTCCAACACCTTCTGATAGGTCAACCGGTAGTTTTCCTCAGCCCGCTGTTTGATTCCGGCCACCCCTCCGGTGATGAGCACTCCGCTCAGTCCTTCGGGATGAAACGAAAGATAAGTCAAAAGGCAAAAGCCGCCGAAAGATTGTCCAATACCTGTCCATGGTTTTTCACGACCCAACAGCGTGTATCGAATCGACTCGGCATCACGCACAATGCTATCGGCCCTGAAATGACTAAGATAATCAGCCTGTTGCTCCGGGGTTTTCCATTGGGCAAGCGATTGGGGCAAGATCCTTGAGCTCAAGCCCGTGCCCCTCTGGTCGAGCAAAAGCAGGCGGTGCGTCTTTAAAACCTCGGCAATCCAACCGCCGTAATCCATGGGGCGGTTCGCAGGAAACCCGGGACCACCTTGAAAAAACACCATCCAGGGCAACGTTTCATCCGAACAACGTTTGCCATCAACCACTTCCCTGGCAAACACTTCGATCTCGGGCGATTGCTCATGGGCATAGTCCAAAGGCACTTGAAAGTAATGATCCCGCATCGCCATTTTCTTGAAATGACGAAACCCGGAGCATCGATGAGGTACAGCTGAAATCTTCATGCCTGCATCCAAGCGCATTCCCTCCGCGTGAAAAGGACAAAGATTCCTTTCCTTACACGATTTGACCGATATCCCGAGTCTCGCTTAACGGAAGGACAAGCGACCGTGCGTCTCAGGACGTTGATCGGAACGAAAGGGACAAGCTCGAATCTCCGGGCCAGAGCCTCACCCTGACCCGTATCTTCGATACCCAACTATTCGCTGGCTGGGTTGCTGTGCTGCATCGATTTCAGCTTCTGAATATCCTCCTCGGTGAGTTTCGGGCGGTCAATGCTGAGGGTTAATTTCTCCAATGTGCCGGTGAACCGAAATGGCGTTTGATAGTCCTGATCAGACACGGGAGATCCGGTATCAGCACCAACGTCGAAACTTTCACACCATTGCATCAACATCGGAATCGTCTTTTCCATCTTCTTTGTAGCCACAACCTTACCGTCAACTTTGAGCGTCCCTGTCCCCCCTCGACCAAGGCCACTGGGGCTTCCGTATTTCAGGGTATCAGCGCCCAAGCCATCATACTGAAAATCAAACTCAAGGGTATGCTTCCCTGCGCTCAATGCTTCTTTCCCTTCCCACCTAACACGCTGCATACCAAACAGGTTGTACACGTAAACGGGCTTTCCTTTCAGCAAATAGAAACCATAACCGGCAAAACGTCCGCCATGCGTCACCATCATACCTTCAGCTCCCCCGTCGGGAATCACCACCTCAGCCTTGATGTTATACGATGAGGCCAGAACGTTTGGAGCATTTCCATTGGGCGTTCCGGTGACTTCTCCAGCATAAGTGAATGACGACCGCCCCGCTGTGAGGTTGGGACGAGGCAGAAGTGAACGGGTAAAGGTGGTGGTATCCATCGGCAATACCTGGTTTTTATCCGCTTCTTCCCAGAAAAGTTTTTCCAGAGCCTTCACCTTGTCCGGATATTGAGCGGCCACATCATTTGACTGCGTCCAATCCTTACTCAGGTCATACAATTCCCACGGCCAGCTGGCGGGGTCATGATTTCCCTTGCCACTGTTATCCCACGGAGTGCGCATTACTTTGGTGCTAAGAATCCAGCCGTCATGATAAATCGCACGATCACCAATCATCTCAAAATACTGGGTCTTATGCTTTGAGGGAGCCTCCGCATTCTTTGTATCGAAGGTGTAAAGCATACTTACACCATCCATGGGTTCCTGTTTGATGCCGTCGATTTCATCAGGCAGCGGAACGCCAACCGCTTCGAGAATCGTTGGCGCAATATCCACAACATGGTGGAACTGATGACGGACTCCCCCCTTCTCCTTGATCACCTTGGGCCAGGAAATCACCGTTCCTTGTTTGGTTCCGCCAAAGTGAGAACAAACCATCTTGGTCCATGAAAATGGAGTGCCAAAGGCCCAGGTCCACCCCACTGACATGTGTGGATAAGTCTGTTCCGAACCCCAGACATCGTAATACTTCATCTGGGCCTCTACAGGCAGATGCAATCCCTGAACCGAAGCCACCTCATTGGGAGTCCCCGTCGGTCCACCTTCGGAGCTGGTACCATTGTCACCCGTGATATAAATAATCAAGGTGTTGTCCAATTTACCCAGATCCTCGACAGCCTGAATGACACGTCCAATTTCATGGTCCGTATACGCCACGTAGGCAGCAAACACATCCGCCTGCTTGATAAATAATTTTTTCTCCAGATCCGACAGTTGATCCCACCGCTTGATTAAATCATTCGGCCATGGCGTCAATTTGGCATCCGCTGGGATAACGCCGAGTTTTTTCTGATTGGCAAAAATCGTTTCGCGTAACTGATGCCATCCCTCATCGAAAAGGTGCATCTTGCTTATTTTGTCAATCCACTCCGGTGTCGGGTGATGAGGAGCGTGGGTCGCACCCGGAGCATAATACACGAAAAACGGTTGATCCGGATTGAGAGCATCCACAGTCTTCATATAACCAATCGCATCATCTGCCATCGCCGTTACAAGATTCCATCCGGGTTTATTTTCATATGGGTAAATATAGGTGGTGTTTCGAACAAGGTTGCCTGGCTGCCATTGACTGGTATCCCCACCCATGAATCCATAAAAATAATCAAAGCCCATACCCAGTGGCCACTGATCAAACGGCCCGATCTTACTGGTAGGCAAATCCGGTGTGTTATGGTTTTTACCGAACCACGAGGTGACATAACCGTGGCCTTTGAGAATGCGCGCCACCGTCGCCTTATCCTTCGTCATCATCCCATTGTATCCGGGATACCCGGTAGACAACTCCGGAATCGTTCCCATCCCCATACGGTGGTGGTTTCGCCCTGAAATAAGCGATGCCCGCGTCGGCGAACAAACGGCCGTGGAATGGAAATGGGTGTATCGCAACCCCTGCTTCGCAATTCTGTCCATAGCCGGTGTCGGAATCACCCCTCCAAACGTGCTGGACACCCCGTAACCGGCATCATCCGTAATGATTAAAAGGATGTTGGGAGCCCCCTCGGGAGCAACCATCCGCGGTGGCCAATAAGGCGTTGAGTCAAGGACATTGCGTTCAATTTCCCCGTCAAATTTCTTATCAGGTGGTGGTGGAAGTTGCTTTCCGTCAATGGTCGTGGTCGAACTTGGGGATCCGGGAGGAGCCACGGCCTCCGCCGAAACAGAAGCAAGGCCTAGCCCCATGGTCGTAGCTCCAGAGATGATATACTTGATTGTTTTGTTCATGGTCAAAGAACTGATTTTTTCAGTCCCTATCAGAATAAGGAATGGAACTGACCCCATCAACGTGAAACCCTATCCAAAAACCGCAGTCTCCCCCCTCCATCATTCACACGTTCACACATTCACACATTCACACGTTCACAGTACCGAAGCCGAAGCCGAAGCGGACAATGCCGCGCCCTCATCACCTTGCAGGGGTCCATCAACATCCAGATCCTCACACCGACGAGCCAAGGTTTGGCCCGCACTTTCTCCGAACATCGTTTGATAGTATGTGGAAAAATGCCCCATATGTGAAAAGCCAGCCTCCAAGGCAAGCTGCTTCACTTTCCCTGGCTCCGGATCAGATTGGAGCAAGGCGTGGTGAACACTCTGCAATCGCTGCAAACGGAGAAAAGCTACCGGCCCGGTTCCAACCATGTCTTTGAACAAGTTCTCGACCCCGCGCTCCGAAAGGTGGGCCGACTTGCAGAGGTCTTCCACAAAAAGAGGCTCCCTAATATGGTCCAGAATATAGTCCCGGGTAGCACAAAACTTTTTATAACGCGTAAGGACCCGACCAAGGCTCTTCACTCCGCCTCGGTGCAAGCCTTCACGCAATGCTGCTAGATAAGTAGGTAATAAAAAGCGGCCCAATTCACGGCAAACAATCTCCTTAACCGACTGCTTGTCGTAGCTCTCAACCGCCCGTCTCATCGCCCCCAACAGCGACCTCAAATGCTCCTGATTGATCCTTCCAACCTCCATACCAAAACCACCCCCAGACAAAAGCTGATCCATTTCGGGAACATACACCTTGAGAGCCTCCCGAAACACATCCTCCCGTACCGTCAGCAGCGCATTAATCGCGCCTGCCGGATTTGTGGCATCCAGCTTTGCCCCCGGAGGAAAAAAGCCCATATAACCCGATACAAAATCGGTTTCAAAATTAAACGAATGCCCTTCTTCCTCACATTCCACCACAAAGCTCATCGTATACGAATCAGAAGGCATCTCACCACGATAAAGCATTGCCGACCCGGCCTTCACCCAGTCCAAGCACATCACGCCGAAATCCACTCTCAGCAATTCGCTGAACGTCGGTTCATGACTGAGCTGGCAGGGTTCGATACAGGCACCTTTGACCACAGAGGCAAAATGCTGAGGATCCTGAAAGACCATTTCAGTCACGAAACATACGTCCGTTTGCATACCTACTGATATCGTCCCCCCCAATAAAGATCAAGGATGTTTACTGCGGATATTGGATACGGTTCAGCTTTGTATCAAAAGACAAATATAACAGAATGATACTCAGCTAAACGGTCCACTCATGGGTGACAGAGCTAAAGGCGACACTCCCGACTCCAGCGACGGAGTGATCGAATTCTGGAGCTCTCATCTTGACGGGGCCCAATCCGAAAGAATCGCCCCTCGAAACCACATTGGCCATCTACACCCCTAGGCTATCAAGGATAGTCCGCCGCCGCTTACACCGACATCTCATCAATCACCCGTAATACAAGCAAACCAACCAGTAAATAAATCGATGAAAAAAACAAGCCTCGCACTCATCAGCCTCGCACCATTGACTGCTCTCGCAGGGGAAGCCATTCAAACAAACAGCAGCACGTATTCCATCCAATCCGAACATTCAGAATGGTACTACCGTGTTGCTCTCTACGGATGGGGCCAATCTCTGGACGGCGACATCGGAGTCATGGGACAAACCGCAGCCGTGGATGTTGATTTTTCAGACTTGGTCGAAGACCTCGAAATCGGCCTAATGGGAGCTGTAGAAATAGGCAAAGGTCGGTGGAGTGTGCTTCTGGACCTCAATTACGCCGACCTCAGCGATGAAATCAGCACGCCAAACTCGAAAATCGATTTCGAACAAGAGCAACTTGTTGGCAATCTGGTGCTCAACTACCAAGCCATCAACAGCGATGTATCCAAGCTCACTCTCTTCGGAGGCATTCGAGGCAACTGGCTCGATGTCAATATGTCCTATACCGGAGGCCCACTCAAAGACAGAACGCTGGATGAAGACAAATCTTGGGCAGACCCGATCATCGGACTCCGCTACCGGCAGGACTTAGGGTCTTCCATCTATTTACGAGCCCTTGGTGACGTCGGAGGTTTTGGAGTTTCCTCTGATTTCACATGGCAAGCCATGGCAGGACTTGGCTGGCAATTCAACCCTTGTGGAGGGCTCTTTCTCGGCTACCGGGCGATCGGAACCGACTATGAAGACGGAGGGTTCACATACGACCTCTCGGCTCACGGCCCAATGATTGGGCTAGAATACAAATTCTGAGCCTTAAGCCTTTACCAGCGACACCCCCTAACCCATTGCCTGCCAGAACCCTTTCGTCTGGCGGGCATCCGGGATAACTTCCACTACGGTCGTCACATCACAGGGTTCCAGATCAAAATCTTCGATCCCGCGAACGCAGATATAGCGCATGCCCCACATCGAAGCCCAGTGTTCAAATCTTGTGTCATGCGCGTTGGTCACCATTTCCTCGACCTCTTCATCCAAAGCCTGAACCTTCGGCAGGCGACCAAAAATGCGCCCTCCTCCGTTATTGATCACCACTAACATCCGCCCCTTGGTTTCAACCTGTGCTAACAAAGCTGGCGCAGATAGATCATACAGAGTGGTTAGATCACCAAACACACCCCAGGCATCCTCCTCATCCGCTGTAGCACCAAGCCAGGTCGAAATCTGACCATCGATGCCATTGGCTCCCCGGTTAGCCCGCACCATTTCGTAAGGAATCTCGCGCTGGGAAAAATCGTTCCATTCCCGGATCGGCAGGCTATTCCCCAGGTATAAACTACGCCCCATCGTTGCCATCACTGACAGCGTTCTCACCATCCCGGGTTCACTCTCAGGAAAGGCCTCCAAATGCTCACCCAGCACACCTCTCCCACGCGCTGCGGTTTTGAGTAGATCCGTCGTATCGCCAACTGAGGAAACTTCTCCGAGCGCTCTCAATGAACGCGGAATATCACCACGGATCACGACACTCTCGCGGGCCAAGCCCGAATGGTCGGTTCGGGTCAAGGAGACCACTTCCACCTCGGGCATGCTTTCAAGATCCCGCCAAAAGCGCCCGACAGGAACCTCACCAATTCTTAAAACCGAAGCAGGTGGATGATTCCGCAACAAACGATCTCCATCCACCAATGAGAGCCTGCCCAAGGCTTCACGCAACCCACTGGTACTATCCGCCAGCACCGGCACGGCCAAATCCTTCAAAAAATGCCAAACCTCTTCCCGGTCCCAAGGTTCCAGACCTCCCAGCATCACCACCATTCCACCCCGCCAGGCATTCCGCATCATCTCCAACACCGGTAACATGTTTAAATTACCGATTGGCTCCCGAATCTCACCGACTCTGACTTTGGAAGTCCGGACGCCCCCCTCTTCACCCCGCTCATCTTCTTCAAGGCAAAGGTTCACATGCCATGGGCCGATACCAGACCATCCGTCAAACATCAGCAACTCATCAGCCCACTCCAAATCCTGGCAGCCTTCGACATAGTCTTCAAAAATACCGACTTGTTCAATCGCTTGAGGAGCGCCCGACCCCCGAAACCTCCGAGGGCGATCAGCAGAAAGCACAACCAAGGGCCGCCCCTGATAATGGGCCTCAATCACGGCTGGAAGTAACTCTGCAACTGCGGTCCCCGAGGTGGTAACCACGGCACAGGCGGCACCACTCTGCATCGTCCGGCCAAGGGCAAAAAATCCTGCCGAACGCTCTTCGAAATGGTTGAACACCCTGATATCTCCGGCATCACCGCTACGTTGAAACTCCGCAAGCGCGGTCACCAGATCGAGATTCCTCGCTCCGGCACAAACAACAAACTCCTGTATTCCGGCAGCCACACATGCTGCTACGGTATCATGAACCCAACCTTGACTCGACATCGTGCCTTAGCTCTAAACCGCAAATCCCAAAAACCAAGCACCAAGATCAACCAAAGTCATTCCGTAACATCCCCAGCGGTCTCTACTCAGCCAAGACCACCGCGTTGGCCGCTGCATAATGCTCGGCATGCGTTAAACTGATCTTGATTTCCTGAATCCCCCTGGACCGGGCAAATGCCTCGCCGTCACCAGATAAAAACACCTCGGGCTCGCCGGAGTCACGTCGCCGGATTTCCATATCCAACCACGCCAAGTCCTTGCCAATCCCCGTCCCCAGAGCTTTGGCAACCGCTTCCTTGGCAGCAAATCGAGCGGCGTAATGAATCGCAGGGTTCTTTTGCCCCTCGCAATACTCACGCTCGGATTCGGTAAAGATTTTCTGTGCAAATCGACTCCCGAACTCAGCCATGGACGATGCAATTCGCTGCACCTCCACCACATCAATCCCTATACCAAATACATTCATGACCTGACTTCGATTATGTTACCCCTGGTATCCGGACATGGCCTCGCGCATTTCCCTGACCGCTTCAGACAAGCCAACACGCACCGATCTCGAGATCAAGGTGTGGCCAATGTTCAGCTCAGCCAAGTGCGGAACCGTCAACAACTCCGGTAAATTCTCCAAATTGATTCCGTGACCGGCATTCACCTGCAAGCCCAAGTCGTGCCCGAGAATGGCAGCCTCTTTCAAGCGTGCCGTCTCCTGCTTGCGCTCATCACCAAAGGCGTTGGCAAAACATCCGGTGTGCAGTTCGATCATTTCCGCCCCTATTCTGGATGAGGCTTCCACCTGCACCGTGTCAGGGTCAATAAACATGCTCACTTTGATCCCATGTTGTTGGAGCGTTTTCACCGTTGGCTCCAAGGAAACAAACAGGCCATCAACATCCAATCCCCCCTCGGTCGTGACCTCCTCGCGGGTTTCGGGGACCAAACAAACAAAATCGGGCTTGAGCCGGCATGCCATATTCACCATCTCCTCGGTGTTGCCCATCTCAAAGTTCAGCGGGAGGTCAATCATCTGACGCACGGCAAAAGCATCCTCCTCCTGCATATGACGGCGATCTCCGCGGACATGCACGGTAATGGAATCAGCCCCGCCTGTCATCGCGTCTTCGGCTCCCTGCACTGGCGAGGGTTCCGCATTCGGAGAATCAATCATACCCGTGAAGCGCGCCTGTCTCAGCGTCGCGATATGGTCAATGTTTACACCTAAAAGCAAGCTCATGCCGAAGCCATAGGTGACGACGCCACCCCTGCCAATCTAAATTTAACACCAGACAAGTTTCCTGTGACAATTTCCCCGTTGCATTTTTAGCCTCAAGCGAGTTAGTTGAAGCCATGAAAGATGCTGTTTCTCTGAGGACTCCCGCCATGCTCTGCGCCATGATCATCTCGCTTACCGGACTCAGTGCTCAAGAAGCGGCACGCCCAAACGTCCCAGACGACCTCATCGATGACCCTCACGTGCGTGAAGAACTCGGCATCAACCAATTCACAGCCCCATCGATCAAACGCATTTTTGATGACCTGGACAAACTAGCGCCACTTCCCACAGAAGAAGTCGCCCACAAAATGCCTGAACGCATGCCACTCAACCGGTCCGATCTCGCCCTCGAAATTGGCTTTCTCATCGCCGACGGCTTCATGGCAGTCCAAGCCGGCCAACTCAATAAAATTGAACCCCTGGCCAAGGAACTCTCGCGCTACGGCCGGGCCCTCGGAGCTGGAGAACGCGTCAACCGACACGCGGCCAGCTTGTTAAAAAGTGCCCGCAACAACGATGTAGAGTCGCTGAAAAACGAACTCTCAGCCACCCAGCGTGATGTCGAAACCGACCTCATCCACCTGCGGGATGTCGACCTCGCCCACCTCATCTCACTGGGAGGTTGGATTCGGGCTCTGGAAGTGGGTTCGCTGGCTGTTGATAAAAAATACACTCAGGAACGAGCAAAAAACCTCTACCGCGAAGATATCACCGACTACTACGAGGGCTCGATAGCATCGCTGGACCCCCGGATCTCAGAGCGTAAAGACATCGCTAACATCCGACTCATCATCATCGAACTTCGCACCGTTATGACGCTCAAAGAAGGTGAGCAACCAAGCGCTGAAGGAGTCAAAAAAATCAACGAACTCGCAAAAAAACTATCCACGCTGGCCCTCTCGAGAGGTCAGTAAGCCTCACACCTCAACATCCTGAACCCACAACCGACCACATTTTTTCATCATGCAACAAAGCATCGCCGTTCTCGGCCTCGGAATCATCGGCTCCCGCAGCGCAGACCAACTCAAGCAATCCGGATTTACTGTCCATACTTGGAACCGGACCCCTCAACATCGCCCAGACTCCTGCGCCGAGGCCCAGGATGCGGTAAAGGGCTCCGATTTCGTTGCCCTCTACCTCAAGGACGGCATCGCCGTCAGAGAGGTCTTCGAATCCATTCGCCCTTCTCTCACGGCAGACCAAACGCTGCTCAACCACTCCACCATCGATCTCGAAACCACCCACTGGCTCGCCGAACAATGCCAAACAATCGGCTGCAGCTTTCTCGACTGTCCATTCACTGGAAGCAAAATGGCGGCAGCCCAAGGGGCTCTGGTCTACTACGTGGGCGGAGATCCTGACGTTTTGGAAAACTCACGCCAAACGCTCGAAGCCACCAGCAAAGAAATCAAATTCCTCGGGCCCGTTGGCAGTGCCACCGTGGTCAAAATCGCAACCAACCTGATCTCGGCATCCACCGTCCAGGCACTCTCGGAAGCGCTGGCCATCACCAATGCCTACGGCATTTCCCCTGACACTCTGACCGATGCCGTTGCCTCCAATGCCTGCGGCTCCGTCCTTGCTGCGATGAAACTCCCGAGCATGGCCGCTGGTGATTTCGCCCCTCATTTCTCCATGGAAAACATGCTCAAGGATAGCAAGTTCGCCATCCAACTCGCTGAAAACAAAGGGATTAACACCCCGGGAATCAAAACCACCTCGCAGGCGATGGAAAATGCATGCAAAAAAGGCAACGCGCAACTTGACTTCTCAGCTCTCTTCAAGGCATATCCAGAAGCGTAATTGCTTTGTGAAACATTTCTCATAGGCAAAACCTTGAGATTCACCTGACGCAGCCTTTATCACGCAGACGCCCCACCCACATTCACCCTATATTATGAATCTATTGCTTGCCTCATCTGACTCCGCATTTCTCGGAGGCCTGACCACCATTCTCAGCATTCTCGGTTCTCTCGGTGTTTTCCTCTACGGAATGAAAGTCATGTCGGAAGGCGTGCAATCCGTCGCAGGTGACAAAATGCGTGTCGCGATGGCGACGATGACCAAAAACCGCTTCAGCGGGATGCTCACCGGACTGGGGACCACCGCCCTGATTCAATCGTCCTCGGCAACCACGGTGCTGGTTGTCAGTTTCGTGAATGCCGGACTCCTCACCCTGGTGGAATCCATCGGCGTCATCATGGGCGCCAACCTCGGAACCACGGTCACAGCGTGGATCATTGCCGTCGTCGGTAAATTCAGCATTGCCAAAGTAGCACTGCCCATCATCGGAGTCGGCCTGCCGCTATTCTTCGTAGGACGCAGCAAAATCAAAAGCTTTGGCGAGGTCTTGATTGGTTTTGGTCTTCTCTTCTTTGGTCTTGGACTACTCAAAAAATCCGTCCCGGACGTTAAAGGAGCCCTCAAATCAGGAGAAACGGGTACCGTGGAAACCATCCAGTGGTTGATTGAAACCATCAACAATACCGGTTTTGGCTCGGTGGTTCTGTTCATGATTGCCGGTGTCATTCTCACGCTGGTGGTCCAATCCTCTTCTGCCGCCATGGCTATCACCATCACCTGCGCCACCCAGGGCTGGCTTGGAGATCTCAACACCACCGAGGGAACCATGATGGCGTTCCAGAACTCAGCCGCCATCGTTCTCGGAGAAAACATCGGAACCACCGTCACCGCTTGGCTGGCATCCATCGGGACCGGAGTAAATGCCAAACGGGCCGCTCGAGCCCACTTCCTCTTTAACGTGATCGGTGTGATCTGGATGCTCGCCTTATTCAAGATTTTCACCCCGCTGGTCTGGGAAATTGCCGACATGCTGCCAGACAGCTTGAAGGAAGTGAAAAAACTCGACGATTCACTCGCCGAGGGAACCTCGGCCGTTGCTTTTGCCAACGCCTCGAAGGTGGCATTCTCAACCGCCATTTTCCACACCATGTTCAACTTGGCGAACATCTTCATGCTGATCTGGTTCGTCCCTCAAATCTCGAACGTCGTCCAAAAATGGGTGAAGGAGAAAAAGACGGATGAAGCAGCCCCTCGCCTGCGCTACATTTCCCAAAACCTTGTCGACCTCGGTGAACTCAACATCGCCGAAGCCGAAACCGCCATCCGTAGGATGTCCAACCTCTGCGTGCATATGTTCAAAGGCTTCGTCGATGTGCTCGACCACCCGAAAGATGACATGTCCGCCGAAGTGACAGCCTTGAAAAAAATCGAGGACGAATCCGACCTCATGATGCAGGATATCACCGAATACCTGGTCCGCTGCTCATCCCGCGACATCGGTAATGCCAATGCTCACAAGATTGCCGGCATGCTGCGCATTACCCAGGAGCTGGAGGAAGGCATCGATTGCATCTACCGACTGGTGAAACTCAACGAGCGTCGCTACAAAAAGGGAAGAACCTTTTCCAAGGAACAAACCGATACTATCCGCGAATTTGCGGGCAACACCCAGCGCTTCATTGAGTTCACCGACAAGCGCCTGCTTTCGCAAATATCCGATGAAGACATGAACCGGGCCGAAGCCATGGAAGACACCTCCGACACCATGCGCAAGAAGTTCAATAAAAATGCCATGAACCGGATGGCCAGCGGTGATGTCCGACTGGAAATGATCAACATCGACATCAACAACCACTTTGAATCGATTGCCAATCACACGCTGAACATCGTTCAGGCAAGCCACTCCATGCACGAGGCCTAAACAAGGAAACGCGTCATGGCACAGGCTCATCAAAGTTAAACTTGAATCTTCCAACTTAGCCCCTAAAGTGCGCCCGCAGCCCCGCATCGGGGCGCCCCAAGCATATGAAAGCCATCCTCGCACTTGAAGACGGACGCACCTTTGAAGGTGAAGCCTTCGGGCATTTCGGAACCACCACCGGAGAAGCCTGTTTCAATACCTCCATGACCGGCTATCAGGAGATCATTACCGATCCCTCCTACCGCGGACAGATCGTCACCATGACCTACCCGCAAATCGGCAACTACGGAGTCAACCCGGAAGATGCCGAGTCCCATTGCCCCCATGTTCGGGGACTGGTTATCGGAGAACTCTCCCCCGTCGCATCAAACTGGCGCTCTCGTCAAAGCTTGGAGGATTACTTCGCCGAACACCACATTATCGGGATCGAAGGCATTGATACCCGGGCATTGACCAAGCACCTCCGCTCCGCCGGAGCGATGCGCTCCTGCCTCAGCACGGAACTCAGCGCCGAAGAGGCGATTCAAGCAGCCAAAGACTCCGCCCCCATGGAAGGATCCGACTTCGTCAAGGAGGTTTCCATTGAAGGGGTTCAAAAATGGGAGGGCGAATCCCGACTGTGGACGATCCCCAACCCCTCAACAGGACAAGAGGGCAATTACATCGAACTTCCCGAGGTCAAATACAACATTGTGGCCTACGACTTTGGCATCAAACGTAATATCCTACGCATGCTTCGCCAGGCTGGCTTTGAAGTGACTCTCGTCAACTCCCGGACACCAGCCGAGGAAGTGCTCGCCATGAAACCCGACGGTGTCTTCCTTTCCAACGGACCTGGAGACCCCGCGGCCCTCGACTACATCCACGCCGAGGTCAAAAAACTGCTCGGCAAAACTCCGATGTTTGGAATCTGCCTCGGACACCAGATTCTCACCCACGCGTTCGGAGGAACCACCTACAAACTCAAGTTTGGTCACCGTGGAGGCAACCAGCCGGTCAAGGACTTGCGCACCGGTAAAATTGCCATCACGGCTCAAAACCACGGCTTCGCCACCGATGGCGACAGCCTGTCGGACAATGTGGAAATCACCCACATCAACCTCAACGACGACACCATCGAAGGATTCCGCCACAAGGAGTTCCCTGCCTTTTCCGTCCAATATCACCCGGAGGCAGCCCCCGGCCCCAATGACGCAACCTATTTCTTCTCAGAATTTGCCGAACTGATCGAAGCATTCCGCTAAGACATTATTTTTCACCAGGGACGCCCGAAGGACAGCGATTCAACACATCGCCCATCGGCTGGTCTCCCTTATTTTCTACAACTAATAACGCATACCATTTTTCATGAACACCATCATCTGCGGTCTCCAATGGGGAGACGAAGGAAAAGGCAAAATTGTCGACTACCTCACTGAAACAGCCGACGTCGTTGCCCGCGGCCAAGGAGGTAATAATGCCGGCCACACCGTGATCGCCAACGATACCAAATACATTCTTCACTTGGTGCCATCCGGCATCCTCTGGGAAGGTAAAAAATGTATTATCGGAAATGGCGTCGTCATGGACCCCGTCGGACTCTGCAAGGAAATCACAAACCTCGAGGAAGCCGGCATCCCCGTCCAACCCGACAAACTTCTCATCTCCGACCGCGCCCATGTCGTTCTCTCCTACCATCGGGAACTCGACGCAGCCCGCGAAGCCGCCCTCGGAAAAAATAAAATCGGCACCACCAAACGCGGAATCGGACCAACCTATGCCGACAAGGCTAACCGGAACGGACTTCGCCTCGCCGACATGCTCTGCGAAGCCACAGCTCGCGAACTCATTGGTATCCGCCTTGCCGAAGCCAACGATACATTGGCCAAGCACGACCTACCCACTTTTACGGTGGATCAGGTTTGGGAAGATGTCGCTCCTGCTATCGAGCGCCTTCGCCCACACGTCACCAACACGATTCCCGCCCTGCACAAGGCATGGAAAGATGGTAAAACCATCCTCTTCGAAGGAGCCCAGGGATCATTCCTTGATGTCGATTTCGGAACCTACCCCTTCGTCACCTCTTCGAACACTACCGCTGGGGGAGCCTGCACAGGTTCAGGTCTCCCGCCTACCGCCATCGAGCGTGTTGTCGGAGTCTGTAAAGCCTACACCACCCGGGTGGGATCTGGCCCGTTCATCACCGAAAACGATGACATCTCCGATTACTTCCACGCCCGCGGCATGGAATTCGGTGCCACCACCGGCCGCCCACGCCGCTGTGGATGGCTCGACATGGTTCTCATCCGCTACGCCTGCATGGTCAACGGTGTAACCGACCTCGCGGTCACGATCCTCGACGGTCTCGACGAACGCGAATCCCTACAAGTCTGTGTTGCTTACGATATCGACGGTGAACGTCACGATTTCCCACCAGCCAACCGTGCTGCATGGGACAAGGCTCAGCCGATCTACGAAGAGCTTCCCGGATGGCAATCTGACACCACCGGAGCCCGCTCATGGGACGACCTCCCGGAAAATGCCAAAGCCTACCTAACCCGACTCGGTGAACTTGCCGGAGCCCCGGTTACCTACATTGGCAACGGCCCCGAGCGCGAGCAGACAATCGTGGTAAGCAAATAAGCAAGCGCCGTTCAACTCTTTCACCAATAGGCCCTATAGCTCATATAGGGCCTGTTTTTTTTTCAAAACCCAATGCCTGCCGACTACCACACCCATACCCCCCTCTGCATGCACGCCGAGGGTGAGCCCGAGCAATTTGTGGCTGCCGCGGTCAGCGCCGGCATCAGCGAATACGGCATCTCCGACCACGCCCCGGCACAACCGGAACCCTTCGACAATTGGCGCATGCTCGAAAGCCAGCTCCCCGACTACTTTGAATGGATTGAACGGGCAAAAGCCGCCGCAAACAATCAGATCCCGATCCGGGCTGGCATGGAATGTGACTGGCTCTCTGGCTGCGAGCCATGGATCGAATCACTCCGCCAACGCTACCCATGGGATTATCTCATCGGGTCGGTTCACTACCTTGATGGTTGGGATTTCGACAACCCCGCATGGCTCGGAAAATGGGCAAAAATCGACATCGAAGACGCCTGGACTCGCTACTGGAAAAGCTATGCAGATATGGCCGAAAGCGGTCTCTTTGATCTCTTGGGTCACCCGGATCTCATCAAAAAATTCGACTACCGCCCTGACGGAGATCTGCGAAAATTCTATGAACCGGTCATCGATGCCATCGCCTCCTCAGGCTGTGCCATCGAAATCAACACCGCCGGCTGGCACAAACCATGTGCCGAAGCCTATCCGGAACCCTCATTCCTCGACCTTGCCTACTCAGCCGGCATCCCTCTGGTTCTATCCTCGGACGCACACGCTCCATCCGAACTCGGCCGCGATTTTGATCGGGCGATTGCTGTAGCCAAACAAGCCGGTTATACGGAAACCCTGCTGTTCAAACAAGGACAACGGAGCTACGAGCCCCTGCCATAACAGCAAGCATCCATCCGCTTTTTTCAGCCCCACACTCGGGCGGCCAAGCCCTGCAAGCGGCTCAGGACGAAAGTTGATCGCGTCTCATCCATCCACCCACGATGAATGCCAGCCCCATGGCGATCATAAAAGTGGAATAGAACTGCCCCTTGGTCATGGCCCCAATCATTGCAGAATCCGGCTCACGGAACACTTCGACAACGATACGGAACACCGCGTAAAACAGGAAAAACATACCGGTTAAAATCCCGTTGGGCAACTTGGGAAACCGAACACGCGTCACAAACAAAATCGCAAACAACACCACGCCTTCCAGCAATGCTTCATACAGCTGTGACGGATGCCTGGCTTGAAGATACGTTCCCAAGGTCTGTTGAAGTTCCGGATTTTCACGCGCCTGCGCCATCAAATAATCATAGCTTTTATCCGAGATCGTAGGGTCAATGGCAGCACAAGCGTCATAGGCCTCTCTCAAACGCTCGGGATCTCCTTTCAGATCCTCGTGCAATGATGAGGGAAACTTCATCGCCCAACCCACCCCATGTGCCACCCGCCCATACAACTCACCGTTGATAAAGTTCGCAAAGCGAACCAAACCAATCCCGATCGGAGCGACCACACACAGTCCATCCCCCACACCCGTCCACGAAACCTTGTTCTTGCGGGCGTACACATAGGTAAAGACCACCAAACCGAGAATCCCGCCGTGACTGGCCATACCTCCGTCCCACACCCGGATAATCATCGCCGGGTCCGCCAACAATTCAGACCACCCGTTTTCCTTCGGGATTTGATAGAAAAGAATATACCCCAGACGTCCACCGAGAAACACGCCAAAAAAAGCAGCATAGGCAATGAAGTCCGCCACCTTGTCCGCAGGTAAAACCCACAGATTGCGTTTCGCCTGCCATCTCAGCAAATAATAACCAAAGACAAAGGCCAGAAGATAACCGAGACCATACCACCTCAATTTGACCGGCCCAAACAGATCAAAAATCACAGGATCCCAATTGTGGATATATGTCGCAAACACGAGCGACAACTCACACTAATCCGTGGCGTGTGACAAGCGGTATCTTGGAAAGAGAGCCAGACTAAAGGTAATCCGTCAGGCTATCGACGGTAGCCCGATCCAACTTCCGGATCAATGCCACAGCCAACTCCACCATGCTCAGATAATCCCTGATATCGATGATCGAATTATGCGAATGGATGTAGCGCGAAGGCACCCCCAGAACAATCGTAGGAACTCCACGGCCTGACAAATGAAAGGCCCTGGCATCAGTCCCGCCGCTGGATCGAAGCGCCAGTTGGTGCCTGATTCCACAATCACGGGCAACGCCAACGCAAAGGTCCACCAAGGCCGGGTTCATAATCGCCGTAGGATCCTGCATCCGAATCTGCACCCCTTCCCCCATCATGCCTTGAGAGGCAGAACGATTAAACCCGGGCGTATCATCAGCCGGTGTCCCCTCCAAAACAATACATACATCCGGTTGGGCTTGGACAGCCGCCGTGGTTGCCCCCCGCACGCCAACCTCCTCCTGAACCGTGCCACAGGCAATCAAGGTGTTAGGACACTCCACCCCCTTCAATTCCTGGCTGGCTTGGATCGCACAGGCCATTCCCACCCGATTATCAAAAGCCTTCGCCATAAATAAATGTTCGTCCGCCATCGGCGAGAATGGGGTGAGAGGAACGATCGGGTCACCAATCCGGATACCGATGGACGCTTCAAGCTCTTTCCGGCTTGCGGCACCGACATCAATAAACATCTGCTCGGCAGGCATCACCCGTTGACGTTCGGACTCGGGTAAAAAATGCGGAGGTTTGGACGAAACCACCCCGAGAATTTTGCGCCCGTCCCTGGTTCTTACTTCCACCCGCTGGGCCAACAAGGTGTGTGACCACCAGCCCCCCAACGTAACAAACTGAATAAACCCGTCAGGCGTGATATTCTGAACCCGGAATGCCACCTCATCCATATGACCGGCCAGTAACACCCGTGGGCCCAACTCCCCTTGTTCACAGAACACCGACCCATTGCCATCCGTACTCAAATCCCCCGCCCCGGCTAGCTCCTGAGCAAAAATCGAACGCACCTCATCTTCAAATCCAGGCGCCCCATGTGCCTCGGTCAACTCCTTTAACAACGCAATGGCTTTCTCTCGCATGCCTGAAGCATTATCAGATCAGAAAGGAACTTCAAACTTGAATGTTTCGACACTCGATCAGACTTGCCAACTCACACGAATTTCGACAGAATCGAGGCGCAGCGAGATTGATATCGCAGCAAAAGCAGACAGCTGTCATTTTGAGCCCCATTTTGCCTACTATCTGCACCAACTTCCAACATCAAACACATCACATGGCCCAAGTCACTGACCTCCATATTTCAAGTAATATCCCTCTCCCGGCTCCAGCCTTGCTTCTCTCTGAAGTTGAGCGCTCCGCCCAGCAAGCAGAATTCATCGCTGAGTCCCGACAGCACATCCGCAACATCCTCAACGGCGAAGACCATCGCATGCTTCTCGTCTGCGGCCCCTGCTCCATTCACGACACCAAAGCCGGTATCGAGTATGCCCAACGGCTCGCGGAACTGGCAGACGAGGTCAAACATCAGATCTATGTGGTTATGAGAGTTTATTATGAAAAACCTCGCACCACCATCGGCTGGAAAGGCTTGATCATGGACCCCAAACTCGACGGCTCCGACAACATCCCCGAGGGACTTCGCCAGGCACGCCACTTCCTTCGTGAAGTCATCGACTGTGGACTCCCCACCGCCACCGAGCTGCTCGACCCGATCACCCCTCAGTACATTGCCGATTTAATCTCATGGTCCGCCGTGGGTGCCCGCACCACTGAAAGCCAAACCCACCGCCAAATGGCATCCGGGCTTTCCATGCCTCTTGGATTCAAAAACACCACCACCGGAGACCTCACAGCCCCGGTGAACGCCATCAAGGCGGCCACCCAAAAACAAACCTTCCTTGGCGTCAGCGAACAAGGTGTCGCCTCAGCCGTCACCACCTCCGGAAACCCGGACTGCCACATCATTCTTCGTGGTGGCGACGACGGACCAAACTACGGAGCCGACGACGTCGCCGTGACGGGCCGACTGCTTAAGCGCAACGGGCTCCAAGCCTCGATCATGGTGGATGCCTCCCACGCAAACTGCGGTAAAAAATATGACCGCATGCCTGCAGTCTTCAGAGAAATCGTTCGTCAACGCTGTGCCGGCAACACCCAATTGATTGGAGCCATGCTCGAAAGCAATCTGGTCGCAGGCAACCAAAGCTTCCCTCAGCCTGTTACAGACCTGACCTACGGACAATCGATCACCGACGAGTGTATCGACTGGGATACCACCCTGCAAATTGTCCGGGAAGCGGCAACAGCCCTGAAACAATCCGGAGTGGTTGGTTAAAGCCAACAAAGCTCCAATAAAAACATAACCAGGGAAAGGCCAGGCCCAGCGAATCGAACCATTCAGCTCGGCACCAGCCTCCCCTGGCGAATGTCTTCGCCCAGCGATGATCCGCCAACACACCTTCGCTGCCATCGATTTTGAATCGGCAGGAGCAGCGCGCGGCAAAACCGACGTCCCGGTTCAAATAGGCATGGCGATGTGGACGACGGACTCCGGCCACCATCGTCCATTTGTTTCCTTTATCCGTGCAGACCGACCGATCACCTGGGCGGCTCAAAAAGTCCACGGCATAGGCAGCGCCGACCTTGCCGATGCTCCGGCATTCATGACCCTGTGGCCTGAAATCAAATCCACGCTGGGCGGAAACGTCGTGGTTGCCCACGGCCACGGCACGGAAAAACGATACCTCAGAGCCTTTCCCGCCCATGGATTCGAACCCTGGGTCGATACCTTGTTACTGGCCCGGGCCGCCTGGCCCGACCTCCCGTCCCATGCCCTCGGAGACCTCTGCAACCACTTCCAACTAAGCTCCAAAGTCTCCGAACTCACCCCTGGAAAAACCTGGCACGACGCCCTCTACGACGCCACAGCCTCTCTCGTGCTGCTTGAATATCTAATCGACACCCTCAAGCTAAGCAACTCACCACTTGACGTCCTGATTCATCCGGACACCTCGGACTGGCACCGTATCCGGAGAACATAAAAGCAGCTTGCCCACGACGGAACAAGCTGCCTAAAAACAATACTTGATCAAAGTATAAACTATCTGCGGCGACGCATAAGAAGAGCCAATCCCGCGAGCCCCATGAACGCTGAAGAGGAAGGCTCAGGAACAACTGTAGCATCTAGAGTGAATCCATTGAGAGACATAATTCTGTTTCTTCTTACACTATCTGTCGTTCCCCCGGTATTGCCAAATTCATTGCCTCCTACCCAAAAACGAACAACCACATCATCCGTTCCATTTGAGGTAAACGGGACAACTGCTTGATTTCCGGTCGATCCATATGTCACATCATCCAAAACGTTAGTAAAGCTGGCACCTCCATTAATACTAAGCTGAACATCGACAACCCCAAACTGGTTGCTCAAATCCTCCAAGGAAAATGTGAAGCTGCCAGTGACCGCAGCAAGACCACCAAAAACCAAGTCCTGATCATCATTTAAAGCCCCGTCAATACTAGCAAAGTCCTTTAAAAAGAGATCCCCACCTCGATCAATCATCCGAAAATTGGTAGCTGCCGAACTTTTGTAAGTCACATCAATACCACTGCCTAGGTCAATTGATGGACCAACATAACCTGCGGAACCACTGGTATAGTTTCGGGTGCCCGGTGCGGTATTATTGGCAAATACAAACCCACCATAACCGACCGCAACATCCCCAACAGAATCACTGAAGTCCACCTTTAGTGTTGCAGCATGAGCACCAGCCAAAGACCCCAGCAAGCCATACAGAATATAATATTTCATTTTCATAACAGCTGAGGTTATATCAAATAAATCGTAAAAGTTCGAGTCAAAAAGCACAGACACTACCCATTTGTTCAAATATGAAACAAATGAGTTTACCCCCCCCCTCAGACTCCGCTCTCAAAATCCGCAGCAGCTTACTCCCCCTGCCACTCACCGTACTTGCGGTATTTTTCGTAGCGTTGCTGAAGTAGTTCTTCCGAACTCAATTGTTCCAACTGTTCAATCTGCTTCAATACGGCATCCCTGAGATTACGGGCAGCCTCCTCGTGGTCGTGATGAGCCCCGCCAATCGGTTCGGGAACCACTTCATCAATCAGACCCAGTTCGCCAAGATCAGGAGCGGAAATCTTCATCGCCTCCGCAGCCTCGGGAGCGTGTTTGCGATGCTTCCACAAAATAGCGGCACATCCCTCCGGGCTGATCACGGAATAATAAGCATTTTCCATCATCAACACCCTGTCGGTCACTCCGATTCCCAGAGCTCCACCAGAACCACCTTCCCCCAACACTACGGTCACAGTCGGAACCTTGAGCGTCATCATCTCCCTTAAATTAAAGGCAATCGCCTCGGCAATATTGCGCTCTTCGGCACCAATACCAGGAAAGGCCCCTGGAGTATCCACCAGCGCGACAACAGGCAAATTGAACTTTTCAGCCAAACGCATCAAACGCATCGATTTCCGATAACCTTCCGGGTGGGCGCTACCAAAGTTTCTCAAAAGGTTTTCCTTGGTGTCACGGCCCTTCTGATGACCGATCACCACCACCTTTTTTCCACCCAACGTCGCAAAACCTCCGGGCATCGCACTATCGTCTCCAATGTGGCGATCTCCATGAAGTTCACAAAAATCCTCAAATACGTGTTCCACGTAATCGAGCATAAACGGGCGATTGGTATGTCTAGCGATCTGCACACGATGCCATGGAGAGAGCTCTTCGTAAATACGCTTTCTCGTCCCTTCCAGCTTTTCTTCCATCCTGGCAATCTCATCGGACATGTCGATGTTCTGGCTGGAGGCCTTTTTCTTTAGCTTGGACAGCTCCTGTTCGAGCTCGGCGACAGGTTTTTCAAAATCGAGAGGTTTCATATAAAAGAAATGGAGTCGTAATTCGGAATTGGGAAAATATCGATCAGCAAGCAAGTCATACTGAGCACTTACATCATGTCTACAATGGGCTTGTTCAATAAAGTATCAATGGCGGATTTCCACATCATTGCCCGGCCGGAGCAACAATGGCAATTCCTCCATATCAGCCTCACTGAGAAAAAAACCTAGCTGCAAATCGTCTTGTTCGCCCTCGAAGAATGCACGAATGGCCAGGGATTTGTCACTGAGAAAAATCACTTTGCTCGTATTCCTGTAAACTTCCGAATGACTCGGATAAACCTTTCCGTCTGCCTGCCCCATGATCGAGCCCACGCTGAGGTGGCGAACGGTCCCCCCCCGCTTATAGGCCACTTTCACAAGCGGGTATTCTTTAATAAACTCACCCTGTCGCCAAACCGTCAAGGTCTTGAGCCGAATGTTAATCACCAGTCGCATATCCAGCGGCATCACCGTCAATTTATCACCGGGGTGTAAGCTACGGTGGTCCGCACGCATCAATTTACTGAGATGAACCAGACTATCCATCGTGGTTTTATTATTTCGAATGATCTTGGTAAAGGTATCACCCCGTTGAACCGTGATCTCACTCTTCCCCTCCCTCCAGTCCGGGTCCAACAAGCGGTCCACATTGATCTCCCCAAGAATCCGTCTCGCCTCGGAGGCGGCTTCCGCAGCGGGATAGTAACTGACGATATACTTCAGCTTTTCCTCCGCTTCAGCCATGGATTCCATCGCCAATAGCTCCCGAGCCCGCTGAAACGCCTTCTCCCCCGGCTCATTATTGGACAAGGCACCTTTTTCAGCCTTCGCCTTGAGTGCCAATTCCGCAGCGCGCTGCTCAGCGATCAAAGCCCCGGGCATGTCACGGACCGAGCCCGTATACTCCTTCATCAAATAAGCCGTAACAAGAACGACCCCAATAACGCCCAGGGCTGCAATTGCTTTGATGAGATGCATGATTCGCATAGGACAATCATAATCAAAATTGTCTAGCAGACCACTCAAAAGCTAGCGAATCATGGAAAAACATCCCTCATCGGGAGAACCTACAGCAATCCCTTACGCTTAAAATCAAACGCATTGATATCCGAGGACTTACCAATCATTTCGATGGCAAATTTTAACAGACTCACCTCCCATGCGTCATCCACTCCCTCCATCACAGCCAACATGGGGTCTCCAGTCTGGCGAACCTCTTCCATCACCCGGTCACGGACAGCCTCCAATGAATCGTGAACCAATTCCTCAGTCACGCGCCCGCGCTTGAACATAAAACCATATTGAAAAAACACGGGTTCCAGGTCGTGCTCGCGCAACCAGTCCAAGTACTCTCCGGCCTTTTCTTGAAAGCCCTCCAGCTCAACATTCCCCCCCATATGGCCAGGGCGGATAATTTGCGGCTTTTGCGCTTCCACCTCCCCCTGACGAACCCGAACCTGACCAACCTGATCCATCGGCTCGCTTAACATCGTAAACTTGAACCGCGTCGAACCAAAGGTATCAATCCGTCTATCCGGCTCACGCAATAGCTGAGCCGTTTCCATGGCATATTGGATACTATCAGGAGAATGGGGCATAAGAAGATGAGCGATATCGAGTAAAGAGAATGTGCAAAACAGGGTAGGCCCGCTAAGAGCCTACCCTGTTTTTAGAAAAAAACCATTCCAAGCTTAATGCCTGGGATGCCTTAAAAGCCGATTAGACTTTTTGTTATTGCCCTTCTGGGCTTAGCCGTTGGCTTTATTGACATACTCAATGATGTCACCAACACTGGTAAGCTTCTCAGCGTCTTCGTCAGGCACTTCAATGCCGAACTCTTCTTCAAAAGCCATGACCAACTCGACGGTATCGAGCGAATCAGCACCGAGGTCTTCGATGAACTTGGCTTCTGGCTTGAGCTGATCGGCACTGACTCCGAGTTGCTCGACGATGATATCTTTTACTTTGGCTTCGATGTTGTCTGACATTTCAGTTAGTTAGGTTGTGGGTTGGTGCGAGACGCTAGCCTCCGCGGATACGCTTGGCAACACTGAAAAACATCAAAATCCCCAAAAATAGTTAAAACAGCTTAAATACTAAGTTCACGCCAACAATCACGATCTTAAAATCGCCATATATAGGATCTTTCAGGGTAATTTTTCACCACATGACATTCATTTTTTCATTTACTCTATACTTTTCTGGTGTATTAGCCCATGTTCCCGCTCCCGCTTGAAAACGGCCCTGTAATATAAGCTACACCTCCCTTTTTCACAGCGCCTACAACCCCGAAGGCTGTCACCGCTCCCTTGTCACTCGACACTGGATTCAGGAACGCCTCAAGCCATCCTCAACCAGGATCAGGCGACAGCATTTAAACAACAACCTTTCTAATATCATGACGACGGAAAAGAAAAACACATCAACCCAGCCACTCGGGCTCCCTGAAGCTCAGGGACTCTATGATCCCGCCAACGAACATGACTCCTGTGGAGTTGGATTCCTCTGCCACCTCAAGGGAAAAAAATCCCACCGCATCGTCAAAGGAGCACTGGAAATGAATGTCAACATGGAGCACCGCGGAGGTTGCGGATGTGACGAAGCCACCGGTGACGGGGCCGGACTTTTCATTCAACTCCCCCACAAATTTTTCAAGACCATCACCACCGAGCTCGATTTCGACTTACCGGAGGAAGGTCAGTATGCCGTAGGCTTCGTCCATCTTTCCCCAGACCAAGAGGAATGCGCCAACGCCATGGCGACCTACGAAAAAATGATCAAAAAAGAAGGTCAAACACTGCTCGGATGGCGTGATGTCCCCACCAACAGTGAAATCCTAGGTAAGGCAGCGCGCGAATGTGAACCCCAGATGAAGCAGGTTTTCATCGCCCGCAACCCGGAAATCACCGACGATCAGGATTTCGAGCGTAAACTTTACGTCCTACGCCGCCGCACAGCCCAAGCCATCCGTTACTGTACGACCAGTGGCGCAGAATATTTCTACACCGTCACCCTGTCTGCTAGAACCATCGTCTACAAAGGCATGCTGACCACTTGGCAACTTAAAGATTATTTCCCCGATCTCCAACATGAAGACGTGGAATCCGCCATGGCATTGGTTCACTCACGCTTCAGCACCAATACCTTCCCTAGTTGGCCACGGGCCCAACCGTTCCGCTACATGTCCCATAACGGGGAGATCAACACCATGCGCGGCAACGCCAACTGGATGCAGGCCCGACAAAAACTCCTCGGCAGCGGCGTCCTCGGTGAAGATCTGGACAAGCTCCTCCCGATTATTCGTGAAGACGGATCGGACTCCGCCATGTTCGATAACTGCCTCGAGTTCCTCGTCCTTTCAGGACGCACACTCCCCGAAGCCATCATGATGATGATTCCCGAACCATGGGAAAACCATCAGCACATGACCGACACCAAAAAGGCGTTTTACGAATACAACGCGACGCTCATGGAGCCCTGGGACGGTCCGGCATCCATCGCCTTCTGTGACGGCATCTCCATCGGTGCCATCCTCGACCGTAACGGTCTTCGCCCATCCCGCTACTACGTCACCAACGACGACCTCGTCATCATGGCATCGGAGGTAGGAGTTCTCGAAGTCGATCCGGCAACGGTCGTCAAAAAAGGACGCCTCGAACCCGGCCGCATGTTCCTCGTCGATACTCAGAAAGGACGCATCGTCGACAACGCAGAGGTCAAAGAAGAGATTGCCAGCAAAAAACCATACGCTGAGTGGTTGGAGAAAAACCGTGTGTTCTTTGCCGAACTCGCAGCCGGTGAGACGGCAGCCACCATCACTGGCCACGACCTGATTCAGCGCAATCGCGCATTTGGCTACACGTTTGAAGACAAGCGCTTCATCCTTGGACCATCGGCAGAAACCGGCAACCAGCCACTTGGTGCGATGGGTAACGATACGCCCATGGCCGTATTGTCCGATCGCCCACAACTGCTCTATAATTACTTCCGCCAGCTGTTCGCCCAGGTGACCAACCCAGCCATCGACCCGATCCGCGAGGAACTCATCACCTCGAGCATCACCTTTGTGGGCTCGGAAAAAGACATCCTGAACCCAGGACCGGACAACTGCCGCATGGTTCGACTCGAAAGCCCAATCATCGACAACCAACAGCTTGCCCGCCTCCGCGACATCGACCTCGACGGATTCAGTGCCGAGACCCTGCCGATTATCTATCGCCCTGAGAAAGTGGACGCCGGATTGGCCGTCGGCCAACTCCCCGGACACGTTGACAACCCACATGTTTCCGACGATGCCGAACAACTTGGCGAAGTCTCAGGGGAAGCCCTCAAGACGGCTCTCGACCAATTGTTCAAAGCTGCCGATACCGCCATCCTGCATGGCGATAACGTGCTGATCCTCTCGGACCGTGGCATGAACAAGAAAAAAGCAGCCATCCCCGCCCTGCTCGCGGTTGCTGGCCTGCACCACCACCTGATCCGAAACGGCACACGCACCAAGGTCTCCATCGTGTTGGAATCCGGTGAACCACGCGAGGTCCACCACTTTGCCGTCCTGCTCGGATACGGAGTGGACGTCGTCAACCCCTACCTTGCCATCGACACCCTGGCCCAGATGACCGAAGAAGGTGAACTGGACATGGACCACGATACCGCCGTGCAAAAATACCTGAAGGCATCGATCAAAGGTGTGATCAAAACCATGTCGAAAATGGGTATCTCCACTGTCGCGAGTTACCGTGGAGCTCAGATCTTCGAATGCATCGGTCTGAACGAAGAAGTCATCGACCAGTATTTCACCCGGACCACATCACGAGTCAAGGGTATCGGACTGGAAACCATTTCCCGGGAGGTCAAACTTCGTCACGACGACGCTTACAAACCACGTGAAACCGAAAACGAAGCCCTCGATGCCGGCGGCGTTTACCAATGGCGTTTCGATGGAGAGAGACACCTCTTCGGACCACAGGCCATTCACCTGCTGCAGCAGTCGACGCGTCTCGGAGACTTCGAAGTCTTCCGTCAATACTCCAAGCTCATTGACGATCAAGCCAAAGGACTTTGCACCCTGCGCGGATTAATGGACTTCAAGTTCGACCCCGCAAAGGAAATCCCGATCGACGAAGTGGAACCAGTGAGTGCCATCGTCAAGCGCTTTAAAACCGGAGCCATGTCCTATGGATCGATTTCCGAGGAAGCCCACGAAGCACTCGCAGTCGCGATGAACCGCCTCGGTGGAAAATCCAATACCGGAGAAGGTGGCGAAGACCCCTACCGCTTCCGTTGGACCAACGACCAGGGAGACTCCAAGAAGAGTGCGATCAAACAGGTGGCCAGCGGCCGCTTCGGGGTGACCAGTCACTATCTGGTGAACTCACGCGAGATCCAGATCAAGATCGCCCAGGGAGCCAAGCCCGGTGAAGGTGGTGAACTTCCAGGTCACAAAGTCCTTCCACAGATTGCCAAAGTGCGCGGAACCACTCCAGGTGTGGGGCTCATCTCCCCACCACCCCACCACGATATTTACTCGATCGAGGACATGGCTGAGTTGATCCACGAT